>JAJAZF010000142.1 GCA_026785875.1 Chamaesiphon sp.
ACGGTTGTACGAGTTGTTGCAAAGCCAAGATATCACCTACATTAGTGTCGGTCATCGCCCCAGTCTGGTGGACTATCACCAGACGGTACTAGATCTGCGATCCGAACATGGTAAAGGTTGGCAATTGTTGGCGGCTGAAGATTATCAGTTTGGCAGTTAATCAGTCTAACTAGCCACACGCATCTTCGGGCTGAGTTGGACTGTTTCTTAATTCATGGTAGATCGATTTCACAAAGTGAACGCTATGCGATCGATGTTAGTGATGAATTGACACCAACTACCGAATAGATCGCCGCATAACAGAGATTTACAGTGATGCTCGATCGAGAAGCTACCTCGTAGTCTTTGAGCCAAGACAACTTCACTGAAAAAATAACTTTTAGGGCTTAGGGTAAAATGAGAGAGTCACATGACTTTGCGGCTTTTGCCGCTGCCAAGAAATGACTCAACTGCTGCAACAAGCGATCGCCCAAATCCAACAACTCCCGCCCGATCGGCAAGATGCGATCGCGGCTCTGTTCTTGGCAGAATTACAAGGCGAGCAAAAATGGGAAGCCCAGTTTGCTGCTACAACGGATGACCAATGGGATCGGATGGCTGCGATGGTACGTCAGGAAATAGCCAAGGGATGACAATGGTTTGTTGGAGTCTGACCATGTTTATTGGTACTGGATTGGCGCAAATGATGAGTATGACGAGTTGCTAAAACGGATGTAAATCGATCGCATCGAAAAGACTGCACCACTACTCTACTTAGGTTATCATGATAATGATTATCATTCTAGAAAAGTATGGTCAGTTCCCTAACCCAACCCCAGAGCAGATCGATTCTCGTTCCGAGAGACTTCGCCAACGAGCCGGATATCCAGCAACTAGCCCTGATCCGCCATACCTGCGCCCACATTATGGCGATGGCGGTACAGAAGCTATATCCAGGCACGAAAGTAGCGATTCTCTTTCAGAGAGGCTTCGCCAACGGTCCCGTGACGGAAACAGGGTTTTTCTATGATTTTGATAGTCCTGTCACCTTTACTCGCGATAATTTTGCCAAGATTGTCAAGGAAATGCGGCGTATTATCAAAGCCAACTTACCGATCGTGCGGGAAGTTGTTAGTAAACAGGATATTCAAGCTGAAATTGCTGACTTAGGGGAACCATATAAACTAGAAATTCTCGATAGTATCCCCGATGGCGAAATTATCACTCGTTACTTTATTGGTAGCCCCGATACTGGCAAATCGACAAAATCTAATGTTGAGGTAGACCCCTCTTTATTAGCCCCAATCATCATTCCACCCCAAAGTTGGTGGGATTTATGCGCGGAGCCACATCTTAATTCTACTGGTGAAATCGACCCAAATAGTTTCGCATTAGAAAGTCTGGCAGGTGCTTATTGGCGGGGGGATGAAACTAAACCAATGCTGCAACGAATCTATGGAACTGCATGGGAAACACCAGCACAACTTGAGGCATATCTCACTCAAAAAGAAGAAGCCCTCAAACGCGATCATCGTAAATTAGGACGGGAATTAAAACTATTTAGCATCCAAGAAGATGCAGGTGGCGGGTTAGTATTTTGGCATCCACGCGGAGCTAAAATTCGCTACATTATTGAAGATTATTGGCGAAAGGCACATCTAGATTCAGGCTATGAATTGCTCTACACGCCCCACATTGCCAACCTAGATTTGTGGAAAACATCGGGTCATTTTGACTTCTATCAAGAGAGTATGTTTGACTCGATGGATGTGGATGAAAAAGCTTATCAAATTAAGCCGATGAATTGTCCCTTTCATGTATTGACATATAAACACGAACTGCATTCTTATCGAGAATTACCGCTACGTTGGGCTGAATTGGGCACAGTTTATCGGTATGAGCGATCGGGTGCATTGCATGGTTTGATGCGGGTGAGGGGCTTTACTCAAGATGATGCTCACGTATTTTGTTTACCAGAGCAGATTGCTAGTGAAATTTTGAGAGTTTTAAATCTCACCGAACAGATCTTATCTGACTTTGGATTTAATGATTATGAGATAAATCTATCTACTCGCCCTGAAAAATCGGTGGGAGCAGATGAGGTGTGGGAGTTGGCGACAAGTGCGCTAATTGAAGCCTTAGATGCTAAAGGTTGGAACTATACGATCGATGAAGGTGGCGGTGCTTTTTATGGCCCTAAAATCGACCTGAAAATCAAAGATGCGATCGGACGGTTATGGCAATGTTCGACGATTCAGGTAGACTTTAATTTACCCGAACGGTTCGAGATGGAATATGTGGCGGCGGATAATACCAGAAAGCGACCGATTATGATTCATCGGGCGATATTTGGCTCTTTGGAACGTTTCTTTGGAATTTTAATTGAAAACTATGCAGGTAATTTTCCGTTGTGGTTGGCACCAATTCAAGTGCGGTTATTGCCTGTAACTGAAGAAGTGCGAGATTATTGCGATCGAGTCATAACCACTTTAAAACAAGCTGGCTTTCGAGTCGAACTAGATCATAGTCACGAACGGTTGGGTAAAATGATTCGCACGGCGGAATTAGAAAAGATTCCGGTTGTGGCGGTAATTGGGATGAAGGAAATGGAAACTCAAACCTTCAGTATTAGAACTAGAAAGGGCGGAGATTTGGGCTTACTCAATCTTGTCGATCTCCAACAAAAAATGCAACAGGTAATTCAAGACAAGAGTTCTTTATGATTTCAACAAAATGGCTTAATTTATGACTAAACACGCTCTATATGTCTGTAAATCTTGTGCTTTTTCGCTAACACAACGGGATTATCTCGGCGAAAGAGGTGGGAAATATTTGTTCGATCGAGTGTCCGATCTAGCTGAAGATTGGTCTTTAAAATCTGACTTTGCAGTTGAAGAATTAGTTTGTTTGAGTGCTTGTAAACGACCATGTGCGATCGCTTTAACTGGAGCTAGCAAAACTAGCTTAATGTTTGGCGATCTATCACCTCTAGATAGTGCAGCAGCAATCCTCCAATTGTGCGAACAGTACTACGCAAGCATCGACGGCATCATCCCACGAAATGAACGACCAGAAATTTTACAAAAGAGTATTTTAGCTAGGATTCCACCTTCTCCAAGTTAAGTGATAAGTAATAAGTAAAATGCAAATTGGAGAAAACATCCAGTGAAGGATCTCTAACTTTCAATTATCAATTATCAATTAATTTAACTATCTGCCGCTTGACAAAATATACACAAACCAAAGAATTCTAACGTATGATAAAAGACTTTAAGCGATTGTTTTTGTTCTAAATCAGCTTCGATCTGACAAACTGGACAAGCATCGATCTCCATCGACTTACTGCATCGCACACAAGTAAAATAATGCTGATGTGTTTGAACTAGACTATATAAAGATTCACCTTCGGTTGAATTGCGACTTTGAACCAATCCTTGCAATCTCAATACTTCTAGTCCGCGATACACAGTTGCGAGTCCCAAGGTTTTGTGAGTATTCCGCAATTGAACATATAGATCCTGGGTGGAAATTTCACCCTCAATTGTTTCAAGAGTTTTGAGAATACGCTCTTGATGGGGAGTTAATCGAGCGATTACACCAGTACTACTCATATTTTTAGTTTTGAATAAAAGACTATATAGTTTTGCCTAACTATATAACAGTGACTATTACTATCATGACACTAACTCAAAATTTTAACTATCGGTAATATTTCTAAAGATCGATATCTGAATGTCTCAAATGCGATCTTCATTGGCAAATTTATTGGTAACGCATCTTGACGTTAGTGAGAGCCAGCCGTGAGGTACAGGTAGAAGCTTGGCGTTGGCGGCTCTCCTGCTCCCGACAAGATCGCTAAATCTGCCCAACTAATCTCGATCGCCGTTGCATTACTGATAACTATTTGCAATAATCTTATAAGATTGTCACCTGATATTATTACTAGATTACTAGCGATATAGCCTTGACGCGCAAATTTACTGCCCAATTAAATGCGAATATGAGCAATACATACTATCTCCAAAAGCGATCGCATCTCAATCTACTCCGTGCCGATGTGTGGCGGATTGAGTCTGGTGTCGTCAGAGCCACCAGTTGGCTAGAAGACGGTACCACTACTTTGGGATTTTGGGGTGCGGGAGATGTAGTCGGCAACGTAATACTTCGACAGGAAAACTACCAGTTAGAGTGCCTAACTTCAGTAACAGCATCACCATTACTCGTTGAAAACTGTCCCAATCTGGTGATGCTCGCCCATATTCATCAACTTCAAGAGCTACTAATAATTCGGAGTTGTAAGCGGATTGAAGAGATGTTGTTGAAACTATTGACTTGGCTGGGTGGGCGATTTGGTGAGGCTGGAGAAACGGGAGTAATCTTCAAAACCTTCTTAACTCACCAAGATCTAGCCGAAACATTGAACACCACACGAGTGACGATTACGCGCAGCATGAAGCAATTAGAGCGTCAAGGCACGATCCGCCACTTAGCCAACCGTCAGCTATTCATCGCTCGATCTGCCTACTCATCGAGCGATCCTGCTCCTCAGAAACTAGTTGAAAATCTCACTACATTTACCAGCCACAGTTCGATAATTCCGCTCGTTGGCGTAGCCGCTTCAAGGTCGAATCGCCCTCTGAGTGTTAGCTACCGCTAATCGTTAGCCCGAAACAATCTCGTTACAAAGTCGAGCGCTGGTACGATCGAGAGCATACTCTACCGGATCTCTTGCCAAGACTGCGACAGTACTTGTCCTGCTGACTTGGCAAAACCAAGATTACTAGACTAATTAGCCATTATATTGATGCTCGATTGGTGACAATTCAACTCGATCGTCAAGATCTCACCATAACGGTTGACTTATAACTATCTCATGCCCAGTTCAGTCACATTTCTTCATCGGGATCGACCTACGGGAAAAATACCTTGAATGATTCTGGAACAAGTGACAATCGAAAATAAGAATTCGTGGTAATTCTAGATTGTCTAGCTAGCATCAACTATCGATCGAGCAGGCAATCGAAATCTTTGAGTCAAACCGAAAAGAAACTAGAAAAGGTTAAAGCCATCGCTGCATCAACCTTGACTCTTGATTGCGATCGAATCCAGGAAATAGTGCCCGCGCCCAAGATACCAGATATAAATGCGCCGCTCGCAATATCTATGCCCAAGAAGAAAGAAAGCGATAATCCTGGCAATACAGCATGAGCGATTACATCGCCATATAATGCCATCCGCTGGACGATTAGATAACTACCTACAACCGGACACAAAATTCCAACGAGAATCCCAATCGCGATCGCATTTCGCATGAATTTATACTGCCAAGGTTCAATCAAAAAATTTAGCATAGTAATAGTAATAATTTAAGAAGCAATATTTTCAACAGAATAAATCGGCACCATTATCTCGATAAGTATGTTGATGTAATGACACACCATAAGCTTGTTGAAGATTGGAGGGAGTCATTACCTGCTGCGGGGAACCATCAGCAATTAGACGATGATTGATTAGCAAGATTCGATCAAGTTGACTCAAAGAGCGTCCCCATTCATGAGTGCTAACCAGCAGGATTTTACCAGCCGATCGCAATTCGCCAAAAACTTCCAGCAATACAGCTTCAGTTTTTTTATCGACTCCAGTAAATGGCTCGTCGAATAAGAATAAATCTGCTTGTTGAGCCAGGGCGCGGGCTAAAAATACGCGCTGTTGTTGCCCGCCCGAAAGTTCGCCAATTTTACGATCTTTGAGATCCAATATCCCCACGCGATCGAGTGCCTCAGTGACAATTGCTTTAGCCGCCACACCTGGACGACGCAACCAGCCCAATTGACGGGTACGCGCCATCATCACCACATTCCAGACGGTAATCGGATAATCCCAGTCCACCTGCGATCTTTGGGGCACGTATGCCACCCGTTCCAAATGTTGACACAAGGGACAATTGCAATATTCGATCGTGCCCTTGGCGGTCGGAATTAGTCCGAGCATCGCTTTGAGTAATGTACTCTTACCCGCTCCATTCGGCCCAATTAGCCCCACCAATTCCCCTGGATCGATCCGAAAGTCAATTTGCTCCAAAGCATTTACTCCACGGTAATTAACAGCTAATTGCCGAATCTCTAGCATGAAGTATTAGTTATGAGAATGATTATCAGATCTTAGCATAAACAAGATCGGAGATTAACTGGGGAAATTCAATCAAGAGTTCGGCGTATACTCCATCGATCCCAATTTCCTGGGCAATACTCTCGGTGGTGCGTTGGTTATCGCCCGTCAACATCACAATTCGATCGATACGGCGACTGATGGCTGTCGGCGTAACCTATATTACTATTCAAGGCTCGATCGGTGGCGGACTCTTAGCAGCAGTGGGGGCGAATGCTTTAATTGCATCTTTGTTGGAAAAGCCCGATTGTCACTGTCATCTCAAGCCGATCTAGATTACCTTGATGAATGAAGATTTCGATTTCACTCGATGTTCTGCTTGATAGTATCTTGTGCTTGGTTCCCATTCCTCCCAATATTCGCGAACTAAATATTCCTTTAGTTCACCTTGGCGACAGACTAGCTTTAGTTAAAGCTGGAACGATCCGATCGCTAGCAGCCCTCGCACCTGAAAGATTTCGCGCGGCTGGGCCGACTCGTAGTGCTGCCAAACCACCCATAATAAATAACTCGCAACCTTGCCAGCGCAGATGTTCATCAACAACGGGCAAACCATTGACAATCTCAATCGGATGAGCAGCCAAAACATCTTGCAATAAAGGATGATTTCGGGCATCTAATTGGCTACCAGTGGCGACCCAAATTCGGTTTATAGCTTGATGATGAATGCACTCATGGACGACGGAATTGTCACAATGTACCTGCCAACCATCATCACGCCATGCGGCTTGAGACACACCACATTGCTCGTAAAATACAACTTTCCCCTCTCGCTCCAGTCGCCGTAGTTGGGACAACACCGCTGGAGTCATCGAGCCACCATTCCGCGCTTGTTGGATCGTTTGCCAGCGAACGTATAAATCCGGTTCCGCCCAGAAGCCTTTGAGATATTTCGGCCCGATCCAACCAGGATCGGCATCGAATAGCTTGTCGTACACATTGCGGCGAGACATTAATAGCACCTGTGCGCCCCTTCCAACTGCCCCCAAAGCTAGATGTCCGCTAGTTAGACCTCCCCCGACAATTAGAACTCGTTCGCCTTGGAGTCGCGATCCTCGGAGGTCTACCTGTTGAGAATGCAAGAGCCGATCTTCGGGATAACCGATCGAAATTTGCCCCACCCATTCAGGTACATTTGGCACTGCTCCACCATTGGCAATTACCACTCTGCGGGCGATAATAGTCTGTCCATTGGCTAAGTGCAGACAGAAGCGGGAACGACCGCGATCTTGGCATGGTTCGATGCGGATGACTTGAGCCGGATAGACACAATCTGCTAATTGCCACCGCCGGATCGTTTCTTGGCAAAAATCCCGAAATAGTTGAGTTCCTGGTAAGTCATAGGGCGCGAATAATTCGTCTGGGCGAGGAGCGGCAAAGGTACGCAGGGCATGAGGATTGGGATCTGGTTGGTGGACGGCGGGAGAGCGTAAGTGGGGGATCTCGAAGGCGGCAAACTGACGATCCCATCGACTCATCCAGGTACCACTAGGATCGAAGACGAGGAACCGTCCGCGCATGGATTTCTTTTTCTGTAATAGATGTGTCGCTAATGTTAGAGCATGAGGGCCAGCCCCAACAATTGCCAGATCGATGAATTCGGGGAGTGCTGCTAATGTGTCGAGCATGAATGAATCGATGGCTGTTTGCTGAGAATGGTTATCATTCTAGCTTAGATTCCAGCACGTTAGCGCAACCAGAACGATCCCAATCCGGTTCGATTTCGACAGTTGTGCCAATTCGCTAATGTGCGATCTTTTTGACACAATTACTTAACGTGATTTAATTTACTAACTTCTTTTGTTTTTTTAACTATTTCTTGAGAGAACCTTAACCTAACTATGAAATCATAAATAATGATTCTCATTCAGGAAAATTACTGATTTTTCCACGATTAATTAGTTAAGGATTTAGAGTTAATTTCTTTGCCCAGACTAGATTTAAATGGAGTTTTGACTCGATCGGCTCTCATTTCTAATCACTAGTCGATTTTCTAAGCTCGATCGATAGTTAAAGAAATTATTGGATTAAAACTGCTCGTAAACCATTTGTAACAGACTCCACGCTATCTCCAACCAATCACACAAATTTGGATTGTTATGCAAACTGGAAATCACGTTATCTTCATCCATCCCGACGGGACTAGCCCATCCCACTACGCAGCAGCGCGGTTTGTGGAACAAGGCCCCGATGGACGACTCAACTGGGACAAACTCGACAAAGCAGGTGTCTATCTCGGACACATGGAAGACCAATTGGGAGCCACATCCAATGGTGGTGCGATTACCCATGCGACAGGCGCGAAAGTCTATGCTGAATCCTTCGGTTTCGAGCAAGGAAACACCCCCGTCAGCTCACTTTCTGGCACCAACAAGACGATTATTGAAGAAGCCAGAGATGCAGGTAAAGTAACTGCGCTAATCCAATCAGGTGGGATCTTTGAGCCTGGGACAGCCGCATTTATTGCTAAAACCAAGGAAATTGTTAACCCAGACGGGAGCCGGACTGTGCCCCGCGCTCAACAAGCAGAGATCGCCAAGCAGGTGATTAATTCTGGCGTGAACTTTATCTTGAGTGGTGGGGAACTGAACCTCATTCCTGTCGGTGAAAAAGGCTTTCATGGCACTGCGGCTGAATATAATGCCCTGAGTACAAGTTCGCTCATCCGTCCCACCGAAAACTTAATCGATCTCGCCAAGAAATCTGGCTATACGATCGTTTATACCGAGCAACAACTTCGAGATCTGCTCGATCCCAAAAAGACTTCCACACCACCGACTAAAGTATTGGGTGTATTTGCACCGATTCACACTTTCAACGATAAGCCTGAAGAAGTCTTGGCGAAAGATAAGCTACCGCAGTATGTTGAGACGGCTCCGACAATTGGCGAGATGTTGGAACTAACTCAACAGTTGATGGAGAAGCACCCCAACTTTAAAAATGGGTCGATCGCGATCGTTGAAGAAGAAGGATCTGATAACTTTGGTAATAATAATAATGCCGCTGGGACGATCGAGGCAACTCTAAGGGCAGATAAAGCAATTGGTGTCGCTTTAGATTTTGTCAATCGCTATCCTAATACTTTAATTTTAACTGCTGCCGATAGCGATGCGGGTGGATTGCAAGTTACTGATGTAGCTGCGAATACACCTGTCGGCACGATTAATAATAACCCGACAAATGTTGCTCGCCCGGTACCACTCGATGGTAAGGCTGGAGTTGGCACAGCACCATTTGTCTCCGCTCCTGATGCGAATGGAAATGTATTTCCCTTTGCAGTGGCTTGGGCTGGGTTGCCAGATTTTAGTGGTTCGATTGTCTCGAAAGCACACGGTCTTAACTCAGATAAACTACCTGCTACTGTAGACAATACAGTCATGTACGAGTTGATGTATGAGACATTATTCGAGAAAGAATTAACTGCGCGGAATCCTGTTGCACCCAAAGCTCCAGCGGCAACAAAAGATACTGGTAACGTGATCTTGATTCATCCCGATGGTACTGGGCCGTCCCACTACATGGCATTGCGGAATGTCGATAAGGGGCCGGATGGACGCTTGAACTGGGATAATATGTCTAATGCAGGAGTGTACCTGGGGCACATAGACAACCAGTTGACGGCGACTTCCAATGCAGGTGGGGTGATTCACGCGACTGGGACGAAAGTATTTAATGAATCGTTTGGTTTAACAGAAAATAATTCCCCTGTAGTGCCTGGTTCGGGTAATACTGGAAAGACAATCCTAGACGAAGCGATCGAGTCTGGCAAGGCTACTGCGCTGATTCAATCGGGACACATCGCCGAGCCTGGTTCGGCGGCTTTTGCGGCTAAAACTACCAATCGCGATGGTAATGACATTCGGGCGCGGGATAAATATTCCGAAATCATCGAGCAGGTAATTCGTTCCGGTACTAATGTGATTTTTGGTGGTGGGGAGCTATATATGTTACCCAAGGGTACCACCGGATTTCACGTTACAGCCGCGATCGATGCGTCTGAAAGTAGCCCACAGCCTCGTCCGACCAAAAACTTAATCGATTTAGCTAAGTCTCTGGGGTATACGGTAGTTTACACCGAAGACCAAATGAATCAGGCCGTCAATAGTGCCAAACCACCAGAAAAAATCCTTGGTGTATTTGCGGCAACTAATACCTATGACGATCGCACCGAAGAAGCACTTGGCTTGAATACTGCCAGTCCCAAACCGCTATATCTGGAGGCTCCAACTGTTGCCGAAATGCTAGAGGCATCGCTGAAAATCCTCAAACGCGATCCTGATGGTTTCTTTGCGGTTGTAGAAGAAGAGGGTACCGATAACTTTGCCAATAATAATAACGCGGCTGGGACGATCGAAGCAATGCGCCGCGCTGATGCTGCCATTGGTGTCGCCCAGAAATTTGTCAATACCCAAGATCCCAACACTTTGGTGATTACGGCGGCTGATAGCGACGCAGGTGGAATCCAGGTTTACCAGTACGCGCCATATGCTCGTCCGGCTGGGAATATCACCACAGATTTCCCTCTCCAGAACAGTGAAACTCAAGTTCCGTTTATCGGCATTAACCCTACCACCACTAATACTACTCGCACCTATCTCGATGGTGCCAATGGCAGCACCGCCAGTGCTGAGTTTCCCTGGAAACCATTCCCATCAAAGGATAGCATCGATGGCCCAATGGGTAACTTTGGGGTAAGTTGGGTCGGAACGCCAGACTTTCCTGGTAGTATCGTCGCTAAAACCTATGGTTTAAATGCTGACAAACTGCCCAGCACGCTCGATAATACCGAGATTTATAACCTGATGTACAAAACCCTGTTCGGTACTTCCAGTCAGAAAACCTTAGTACCTGGAACTGCGGGTGCTGATGACTTAGTGGCTGGTTTTACGCCTGGATTTGACGGGGTTAATGACCTGGTATTTACTGGTTCCGGTAACGATAAGGTGGATGTGCCGATCGCAGGTGCCCTAGCTGGTAATAACCGGATTGATGCTGGTAGCGGTGCGGATACGATCTTCGTCGGTAATTTCGATCGGGTATTTGGTACGGCTGGTGACGATATCCTCGATGCTACCGAAGCTAAAGACTATCGGATTGCTGGTGGTGCTGGTAACGATACCCTATTCCTGGGGGCAAATGGTCGGGCATTAGGTGGTGACGGTAATGATAAGTTCTTCGCTAGTGCTGGCGGTAATAACCTCCTCTCTGGCGGTGCTGGTGCCGACCAATTCTGGATTGCTAATGCTGAAATTCCTGGTGCGAAAAATACGATTCTGGATTTCCAAATCGGTACCGATGTCATCGGGATTCAAGGAGCCAAGAGTTTGGGAATTAGTTCGACTAGCCTCAAATTGACTCAAGTTGGTGCCGATACTTCGATCGTCGATTTTGGCGGTAAATCTCTAGTAATCCTGACAGGTATTCAAGCCAGCAGCTTGAGTCTAGCTAACGCAGGTCAGTTTGTGCTTGCATAATCGCAACTCAGCTTTTTTTGTTTAACTTTCCTCTTTAACATCCACTAGGTAAGCTAAGTAACTAACATTATTTAGCTTACCTAGTTTTTTATCTTCGATCGCGTTGGCGTTAGCCTGCCGCTAGGCACAGTGGGAGCTTTGCCCAATCGTTGATAGCCGTGGGTATTCTTAGGGCGATCGATTACTTATCGGCTCACATCTTACACCAGTACTTATTAACTAACAAGCGGTACTTATTAAACGATCGATTGATGGCTGAAACTAAAGGTTAGTAATGGTAACTATCCACTGTCTTGAAAAGGTGCTCTACTTGGGGAAACCCCAAGACCGCACTTTTCGCTATCCACTATCCACTATCCACTAAAAAACTAGTAACCTTGTTTTGATGCAAGATGTGAGTCGGCTTATCTGCCAAAGTATCCAAAATCCGATATCATGATAATGATTATCGTTATTGCAATAATGGTTCGCCTCAGATTGATATGTCGCCAGTCTCCCAGCCACTACCACCCGCTCTCGATCGAATCATCCAACGTTTCCAACAGATATCGGAATCAAAACGGCGGTATGAGTACCTGCTTCACTTTGCCAAACGTCTTCCGGCGTTCCCCGACGACCAGAAAATCCCTGAGAATCGCGTCCCTGGCTGTGCATCGCAAGTTTATGTAATTGCGACGATCGATGCGGGGAAAGTCAGTTTTCAGGCTGATTCTGATGCCCAAATCACGAAGGGATTAGTGGGTTTATTGGTGGAAGGATTGGCGGGATTGACTCCAGCGGAAATTATGCAGTTAACGCCGCACTTTATTCAACAAACCGGACTGGATGTAAGTCTGACTCCCTCGCGGGCTAATGGTTTTTA
>JAJAZF010000143.1 GCA_026785875.1 Chamaesiphon sp.
ATTCAGCCTAGACGGAGTTGACTATTTAGCGATCGACTGGTTGATGACTGGATGTTGACCATAAAAAGGTACTGCCATCGACCAGTGCGGACGCTCCCCTCGATCGTATTCCATCCGTGCCAAAGCTAGCACACCAGCGACTGTATTGGCAAGATTTGCCGATTGTGGGACGGTGTGATGATGCGAGGGCTGGAGCTGTGATAATTGGGCATCCCAATCGGCTGATGAGAAAACTGTATCGGGCAAAATTGTCGTAAATTCCTGACGATCTAGACTAATCTGATAAATTGCGCCAAAAACTTCACCCCGTTGAGCAGGCATCGAAATCGCGATCGAGCCATCCAGTGGTGTGTGCCAAGCGATCGCCGCTAGACTAGAAATAGTAAATACAGGTAGGTCTAACTGTTGCGCCAAAGTACGGACGGTAACTACCCCCAGACGCGCACCTGTGAATCCGCCTGGGCCGTTAGCGACAGCCAGCCAGCCCAGATCTTGCCAAGTCTGAGGAATAAGAAAATCGCGAAGATAGGGATGGAGATAATTGGAAGTCTCTCGTCCCAAATCCCATGTCTGACAACGGACATCTGCGGCATTGTTACAAATTGCCAAACCTAATGCAGGGCTGCTAGTATGCAGTGCCAAACCGTATTTTGTCATGTAGAGGGTAGGGGGTAGAATTTGTAGGGTGTGTTAGGCGCAAGCCGTAACGCACCAGAGCCAAGTACAAAGCTGGTCAGTTTAAATGTCGAAATTTCCGCTAGCATAGAGCAGATTACCTCCGGTAGGCTACGCGAACGAATCCGACCCACGATCGCCAAGAAAAGTTTAGGATAGCATAAACACATTTGCAAAAGATCGGAATTGATAACTATGACTTCTGCCGATGCTGAATCCAATCCTCACAGCAATCCTCAACCTCAAACACTACGAGATCGATATCTACAGACGATCGAGCAGATCGTGACGCGGATTCTGACTGGTAAACAGATTATCTCGAAAGAGTATATTTATCAACTACTAGTCGAGCAGATCGAACTGGGGACGAGCGAAATATTTGAAGGTTGTCTGAGCGACACAATCCAAGGGATCGAGCGGGAAATTGCTAGCCAAGCCGATGAAGTCAAACAAGCCAAATTCAAGCACAAACTCAATGCTCTGGCTTGGATTCAGACGGCTTTGGGTAATTTGCAAGACGAACGCCAAGCGGTAGCAATAGTAAATACCACAATCGATCGAGTCGTCACCGCCGAGCCACCCGAACGTCTAAATATCCTCCTGCAAGCACTCGATCCCAATCAAGAGCGCAAACTAGATCGCGCTCAGATCGAACTGATGATTAAATCGCTCCAATCAGTCGCAAATGTCAGCCTCCAACCCGCAGATTTTGAGCAGTTACGGCAATTATCGCTCGGACTCGATCGCGGACTCAAGGCACTACCCACTTTAGAACCCCACCTCGTTAGTTGGATTTACGAAAGCGGTCAACAAATCGGTTTTGGTGGAGCCACAGAGAATGGCCCCTGGTCGCTGTGGGCGCAGCAAGTCACCAAACCACTCACAAAGTCATTATTTCAAGCGATCGGTCGTCAGCAGTCAATTTCCGACATTACAGCAGCTCAAGGAAGTGGGGATGAGGGAGATTGGACAGAGTTGGCGATCGTCTTGCAAAGTATTCAGACGGCTCTAGTTGCTTGGTTCGATGCCCAGATGTACGATCGCGTTTGGGGACAGCGGATGGCTTTTAGTACGCTGATTACATTTGCGGCAATTTGGAGCGAGTTGGCAAATGGGATCGCTAGAGCGACAGGAATTAATACCAATCACCGCGATGCGATCGCTAAAGCCTGTTTTCAGGTGACATTACAAATCCTGCGTACCGCCGCACAACGTCCTAATTTCCCACTCTATGGGGGAATTTTTGCCGCCTTCTCTGGTGAAACACTCCGCGATACCCTCTCTTATTTCGATCTCCCGCTCAAACAGGTAGCAGGTACCCAAGAGAAAGGGCGACTGTTAACTATTTTGGGCTATTCACAGCAGACATTGGGACAGATCGAACGCGCTATCGCCCTTCACAAAGAAGCCCTAGACATCGCCAATCGCGCCGGAGATCGCCCGTGTGAAATTGCCAATCTCAACCATCTGAGCCGAATTGCGATCGGTCAAAAAGATTATTCCCAGGCGATTAGTTATAGTCAACGCGCCCTGATTTTAGCCAGACAGACAGGCGATAAACTAGGTGAAGCTAATGCCCTAACTAATGTTGGCTACTCAGAAGTACTGGCTGCACACGCGATCGACCAAATGGACGAGGAGATCTACCAACAGAATATCAGTTATCTCGATCGAGGCTTAAAACTTGCCGAAACTCTCGAAGATAAACAGAGTTTAGCCCTGTGCTATCACAGCCTCGGACTCGCCTATCTCACCATCCAACAGCCAGAAAAAGCGATCGAGTATCTCCAATTGGGTACCAAAGCCGCCCAAGCCGTCGGCGACTTGTACCTCCAAGGACTGAATCTTACCTACCTCGCTGAGGCGCACCACAGCTTAGAAAAAAATAAAACCGCGATCTTTTATAGCTGTCTGGCAATGTACCAACTTCATCAAATCGGTGCCAAGGAATGGCGACAGAGCGCGAGTTTAGCCACGATCTTGCAAGGAAAACTCGGACGTGAAGAATTTGAAAAGGTTTTAGTCCAGTATCGTCCTAATTTGCTACCTGCGATCGGTGTTGATGGCTATGATTATTTACCACAATTACTAATTAAGTACCTGAATGGTGGCGGTTGATTTAGGTTGATGTGGCAGCACTGCCGAGCTTTAATTGACGAATTACTTGCAAAATGAGAGAATAATTTTGGATTAGCCACCAAAGCATCAGGCACCTAATCTCCATTAGCAAGCTGCGGCTGGATGTGGTGAGGTATCCTGACGCTAGTAAACCTGTAGAAGCTTGGTACAACATCGTTAGAACTGCCGAATGGCAAAGTTTAGAAGATGTGCGACAAATTTACCCTAGTGCTGATGCAGTTGGCAATTTCACTGTTTTCGATATCAAGGGAAATACCTATCGTCTGATTGTTAGCATTAATTACGAAGACGGAACTATTTATTATAAATATTTCCTGACTCACGCCGAATATGACAAGGATAAGTGGAAAAATGACCCCTACTTTTGACCTGCTCGTCTATATCGATCTGCTCTCACAGACGATACCTGGGGTAATTGAGACAGAAGCAGAATATCAACGCCTGTTGACATTGACAGAATCTTTGCATTTCAAAAAAGAGCGAACTCTAGAAGAGAAAAAAATTTATAAGTTGCTCGTGACGTTAATCGAGCTATACGAGTCCCAACAATACTCGCTCCCTGCGTCTTCGCCCCAGGAAATATTACAGCATATTATGGACTCTAGTGGTTTGCGACAAACCGATGTGGCGGAAATTATCGGAGCCTCAAGTGGTGTCGTGTCTCAGATTGTCAATGGTAAACGGACAATTAGTAAGGCTCAAGCAAAAGCTTTGGGTTCTCGCTTTAAAGTCTCTCCTAGTCTGTTTATTTGAAATATAAGGGTCAAGTAAAGGAATATACGGGTTGATGGCTACAATTGCTGAATGAGTATCTACGCGCTCGCAGTTTCTAGCCAACACTCAAAATGTAACTAGTACAGATCGAAAAAAAGCAATCTATCCTTAGAAGTATCTTGGCAGTACCCGATCCCCTCCCCCCCAGTAATGGTAGTTATTACCGAACCCGATCGCTAAAATAACTATTCCCAATCGCCAAATTTACTGTGTTAAGATTTAATGACACAGGACAAAGCAGGGGATGGAAAACAGCCATGTTTGAACGCTTTACAGAAAAAGCCATTAAAGTAATCATGCTGGCCCAGGAAGAAGCACGTCGCCTGGGGCACAATTTCGTCGGTACCGAGCAAATCCTCTTAGGATTGATTGGCGAGGGTACTGGCGTAGCAGCAAAGGTCTTGAAATCGATGGGGATCAACCTCAAAGACGCACGGATCGAAGTTGAGAAGATCATCGGACGTGGTTCGGGTTTTGTAGCCGTTGAAATCCCCTTCACCCCCAGAGCGAAGCGTGTTTTAGAGCTATCTTTAGAAGAAGCCCGCCAACTGGGACACAACTATATCGGCACCGAACATTTACTACTGGGCTTGATCCGCGAAGGTGAAGGCGTAGCAGCACGAGTTCTCGAAAACCTGGGTGTGGACTTAACCAAAGTTCGGACTCAAGTAATTCGGATGCTCGGCGAAACCTCAGAAACTGCGACAGCAACTGCTGGCGGTCGATCGGGCGGTAGTAACAAAACACCTACACTAGATGAGTTTGGTTCCAACCTCACTCAAATGGCTCATGACGGTAAATTAGACCCCGTTGTCGGACGAGCCAAGGAAATCGAACGAGTCATCCAAATCCTCGGACGACGGACTAAAAATAACCCCGTCTTAATCGGCGAACCAGGTGTTGGTAAAACAGCCATCGCCGAAGGTTTAGCCCAACGCATCGCCAATCAGGATATCCCCGATATCCTTGAAGACAAGCGCGTTGTCACCCTCGATATCGGTTTATTAGTCGCTGGGACTAAATATCGCGGTGAATTTGAAGAACGCCTCAAGAAAATCATGGATGAAATCCGCCAAGCCGGAAATGTCATCCTGGTAATCGATGAAGTCCACACCCTAATCGGTGCTGGTGCTGCTGAAGGCGCGATCGATGCTGCAAATATCCTCAAACCTGCACTAGCACGGGGTGAGCTACAATGTATCGGCGCAACCACTCTCGATGAGTACCGTAAGCATATCGAACGGGATGCCGCACTAGAACGTCGTTTCCAACCAGTAATGGTCGGCGAACCTAGTGTAGACGAAACGATCGAAATCCTCCACGGTCTACGCGAACGTTACGAACAGCACCACAAGCTCAAAATCACCGATCTCGCGCTGGACGCTGCGGCAAAACTAGCCGATCGCTATATCGCCGATCGCTTCCTTCCCGACAAAGCGATCGACCTAATGGACGAAGCTGGCTCCCGCGTTCGCTTGCTCAATTCCCAACTCCCCGCAGCAGCAAAAGAGCTGGACAAAGAATTACGCAAAGTCCTCAAAGAGAAAGACGAAGCCGTCCGCTCTCAAGACTTCGATAAAGCAGGTGCTCTCAAAGACCGCGAAATCGAAATCAAAGCTGAGATCAAAACGATCGCTCAAACCAAAAAAGCTGCCGATGAAACTGAAGATCGCGTGATGCCTGAAGTCACCGAAGAAGACATCGCCCATATCGTCGCTTCTTGGACTGGCGTACCTGTGAGCAAGCTCACCGAATCTGAGTCCGTCAAACTGCTCAATATGGAAGAAACCCTCCATCAGCGGTTGATCGGTCAAGAAGAGGCTGTCAAAGCTGTCTCCCGTGCAATTCGTCGCGCTCGTGTTGGCTTGAAAAATCCCAACCGTCCGATCGCCAGTTTCATCTTCTCAGGCCCCACTGGAGTTGGTAAAACCGAGCTGACCAAAGCTCTGGCTAACTACTTCTTCGGCTCCGAAGACTCGATGATCCGCTTGGATATGTCCGAGTATATGGAGCGTCACACCGTATCTAAATTGATCGGTTCGCCTCCAGGTTATGTTGGCTACAGCGAAGGCGGTCAATTGACCGAAGCCGTTCGTCGTCGTCCTTACACCGTCGTCTTATTCGATGAAATCGAGAAAGCGCACCCCGACATCTTCAATATGCTCCTGCAAATTTTAGAAGACGGTCGCCTCACCGATGCCAAAGGACGCACGGTAGACTTCAAGAACACCATGATCATCTTGACCTCCAACGTAGGTTCCAAAGTGATCGAAAAAGGTGGTGGTGGTCTCGGTTTCGAGTTCTCGGACAACAAAACCGAAGCAACTTACAACCGCATCCGCAGCTTGGTCAACGAAGAACTCAAAAACTACTTCCGTCCAGAGTTCCTCAACCGTTTGGATGAAATCATCGTCTTCCAACAGCTCACCAAGCCAGAAGTCAAAGAGATCGCCGACATTATGCTCAAGGATCTATTCGGTCGTCTGACCGAGCAGGGAATCAAGCTCGAAGTCACAGATCGCTTCAAGGATCGTCTCATCGATGAAGGTTACAACCCTGCATACGGTGCGCGTCCCCTGCGTCGGGCGATTATGCGATTACTAGAAGACATCCTCGCTGAGGAAATGCTCTCTGGTCGTCTCAAAGACGGTGATACCTCGATCGTCGATATCGGCGAAGATGGTAAAGCGATCGTCACTCCCAAGCAGGACATTCTCGCTAAAGCAGCACC
>JAJAZF010000144.1 GCA_026785875.1 Chamaesiphon sp.
CTTGGGTTCTATATTAGGCACAAGCGATCTCAGCCAAAAAAAACCATCCCCCTGTGCGCCCCTCGCAGCAAACACCAACAACCCCGCCCAGCAAAAAACCCCGTCGCGCCCTTTGCGTTAAAACCCCATGCTAAACCCCCCCGCCGAAACTCCCACACTACCCTCGATCGAGAAAATGAACTTAGGCACCAAACTTGCCTACGGTGCTGGAGATGTCGGCGGGGCAATCGTAGGGATCTTATTGCTATCTTACCTCTCCCCCTTCCTCACAGATGTAGCTCATTTAACACCTGGATTGGCGGGAGCGACTCAATTGGTAGTGCGAGTCTGGGATGCCTTTCTCGATCCGGTAATTGGGATTTTGAGCGATCGCGGCGACGTATTCGGTGCCAAAATCAAGGCACAGTGGGGGCGACGCTATCCCTGGATGATCTTTGCAGCCGTGCCATTTGGGTTACTGTTTATCTGTCAATGGTTGATTCCTTTTCCCGCAAGTAATCAGTGGGGATTATTTGGCTTTTATACAGTGGTGTCGATGCTTTTGGGGACATTTTTTACGATGTATAGTCTCCCCTATACCGCGCTCACAGCAGAATTAACTGAAGATTACAACGAACGCACTAGTTTAAACAGTTTTAGGTTTACATTCTCCCTGGGGGGAAGTATCGTCGCTTTGTTAATTGCGCGGACTGTATTTCAGCAAGTAGCAGATCCCGCCCAACAATACCTGACGATCGGGATTATCTGTGCGATTATTTCAGTAGTGCCCATCTTCTACTGTGTCTGGGGAACGCAAGCACGAGCCAAGCTCGTCAATCAACTTCAAGCAGCCAGAGTCGAAAACACCGCATCGCTACCGCTGAGATCGCAATTGCGATCGGTATTTACCAATCGCGCCTTTATGTGCGTAGTTGGGATTTATCTCTGCTCTTGGTTTAGTGTCCAACTTACCGCCGCAATTATTCCCTACTTTGCCGTGAGTTGGATGGGATTAAAACAGGCTGATTCACCCCTAATTATTCTTGCGGTGCAGGGGACTGCACTAGGGATGTTGTCAGTCTGGAGTAAAATCAGTCAAAAAATCGGTAAAAAAGCAGTTTACTTCATGGGAACGGGGTTCTGGATCATCTCCCAAGCAGGTTTATTTCTACTCCAACCAGGTCAAAACGTGCAGCTATACCTTTTAGCCATTCTGGCTGGATTGGGTGTCTCTACGGCTTATTTAGTGCCTTGGTCGATGTTGCCAGATGTGATCGAACTAGACGAACTCGAAACCGGACAACGCCGCGAGGGGCTATTCTATAGCTTCATGGTGTTCTTACAAAAAATCTGTTTGGGTGTCGCCCTAGCAGTGATTTTGCAGAGTTTAGAATGGACTGGCTATATCAGCCCGACGGCAACAGTGCTCGCTCCAATTCAACCGCCAGCAGTGTTACTCGCCATCCGAATCGCGATCGGACCGATCCCCACAATATCGCTAATCGGTGGTTTAATCTTCGCCTATTTTTATCCGATTACCCGCGAACGCCACCAACAAATTCTCTTACAATTAGCCGAACGTCGGAAGGAATTGTAGATGTCGATCGGTCTTGTCTACTAAACTAGTGAGGAATTTTATGGATAATAGCTGGGCTAATCGAGACGATGAGGGCGCACGAGATATCTGGCAATTAATTCAAGCTTTCGATCTCCAACGCGATCGAAACGTATTGCCCCAAAAGTATCGCAAAATGCGTAAGAATGCTTTTACTTTTTTTAGAGGGACATGCCATCTATTTTATCGAGATTTACCAAGCTCGATCTTCGATTCAGATCCAATTGTGTGGATCTGTGGCGATTTACATTTAGAAAATTTTGGTGCTTATCAGGGTGACTATTATCCACAGGAAAGCCTTCACCAAGAAATTTATTTTGGCATCAATGATTTTGATGAAGGTGTACTCGCTCCCTGTACTTGGGATATTGCTCGATTATTGACTAGTATCTTATTAGCCGCAGCTAGTTTAGATTTAGATGAGTCGGCGGGACAAAGATTAGCTCAAGTTTGTCTGACTAGTTATGCAAATAGTTTAAGCACTGGTGAAATTAGCTCGATCGTCCAAGCTAATACCTCAGGAGTCATAGCTGACTTCCTCCAGGATTTACGTCACCGTCAGCGGAGTGAATTTTTAGACGATCGGACTGAACTAATTAAAGATCGTCGTCAGCTAAAATTTGATGATGAAAAAGTCTTGAAGATGAAGATCGAGCAGCGCGATCGAGTTATTAGTGTAATCGATCGGTGGGCACAGACACAAGTAAATCCAGACTTTTTTGAAGTTTTAGATGTGGGATTTCGAGTAGCAGGTACCGGAAGTATCGGAGTCGATCGCTACATAATTTTAGTAGCGGGAAAAGGTTCCCCCAATGGCAACTATTTACTCGACTTTAAACAACAGCCAATTTCGGCATTACAACCATACTTGACGATCGAGCAACCTCAATGGATAAATCAAGCATCACGAGTGATGACGGTTCAACAATTAGTTCAATCTGCACCACCAGCATTATTAGCTGCAATTGAGTTTAATGATAGTAGCTACTTGTTGAGAGAACTCCAGCCCACACAGGATAAAATTAACTTAAAAACAGGCAAAAGTAATCCGGCTCAACTAGACGAGTTAATCGATACTATCGCTAAGGTTACTGCATTTGCTCATCTTCATGGTAACGGTAAATTGGGTGCTGCAACTGCCCAAGATCTGATAAAATTTGGAAATAATTTAGATTGGCAGCAAAAAGTCCTGACTTATGCTAATAATTATGCTGGGCAAGTGTACAGAGATTATCAATATTTCTGTAAAGCTACTGTTGATAGTTGATAGTTGATAGTTGATAGTTGATAGTTGATAGTTGTGATGGCGATTTAAACCCCTGATTTTTGTTAATCTCACATCTTGCACCAATATTCAGGTACTATTACTGCCACAACCCGTGGGTACCCACAAGGGGCACCCCTACGGATTAATTGTGTAGGGGTGCCCCTGTCTTGTCGTTTTTTTATGCGGGGGGAACCCCCGCATAAAAACGCCGCTTGTGGGTACCCTAGAGCTACGGTTCTACTAGCATCTATATTCTGGTGCAAGATGTGAGTAATTTAAGTTAAGTTAAGCGTGAAGTATTTTAGATTAATAATTGGGATTGGATCGATC
>JAJAZF010000145.1 GCA_026785875.1 Chamaesiphon sp.
ACAACCAAGGCAACTATCAAAATGACTGACAACCGCAGGAGTGAGATCTATTTCGCCCTGATTCAGGGCATCCATCATATATATTCGTCCCCGTGGTGAATCCATTTCTGTCCCCAAGACGCGGTAACTAGGGCAAGTGGAAAGACAAAAGCCACAATGCACACAAGCATCGATTAGTTTGGGTTCGGGCGGATGTTGGGTGTCAAGGGTGGGGGATTGCATGAGGTTTGTTGGTTATTTACCTACGGGGATGGGTGAGTTTTGCTTATCTACTAAAAACACGACTGATTTCGATCGACAAAGCCCCTCCGGATCTATTATTGTATGACTAATTTCCATAGAGGGTGAGAACTACCTTGTTGGCGAATATGACAAACTTGTTGGGCTAAACGTTGTTGTTCCTGTTGGGGGATGCCCCAAATCAGATTCCGACTTTGCCCAGCTAGGGTACCAGCCATCATCCCCACACATAGACACAAGCCGAAAGCTGGAATTGGCTGAAAAGCAAGTCCGTATTTAACCGCCGCCCAGGTAAAATCTTCTTGAATCAAACTAATCGGGTAGCGCAGATCCCAGAGGCTATAGGCACCGACAGTTAGCCACAACATCCCGATTACCAGCCACCTTCGATAAATAGTCAGACGGTAGAGATTCTCGATCTGGTTTTTAAAAATCGGATCGAGTTCAATTTCTAGATCTGATGCGGAGATTGAATGTTCTGGAAGATTGAATCTAGACATATTTCCATCGTGTACTAAGATTCAGAACTCATCGCGGCTGGATTCGGTGTCGGGGGATGACTTTCGCGCCACCAAGCAAACAGGGTGCTGGCGATAAAGATGCTGGAGTACGCTCCAGCGGTAAAGCCGATAATCAAGCACAAGGCAAAGTTCTTGAGCGTATCACCACCGAAGAAGAAGATCGACAGTAGGGTGAGGAGAACTGTCAGGGTGGTATTGATCGATCGAGACATGGTTTGATTGACGGCATCGTCTACAATTTTATCGATCGGTTGGTCGGGACTGATACTAATCACCTCGCGGATGCGATCGTAAATAACCACCGTATCGTTAACAGAAAAACCGATAATTGTCAAGATCGCCACGACAAATAAACTATCGATTTCTACGCCGCCGACTAAACCTAAAATCGAGAAAATTCCAGTCGTAACCAGTACATCATGGAACAGGGCGACAAAGGCAAAGAAAGCGTAATCAAATTTGAAGCGGAAGGTGAGATATAGTAAGATCAATCCGAATGACAAGCCGATCGCGATTAAACCATTTTGGAATAATTCTTGACCCAGGGTTGGCCCCACAACGTCGCTCTGTGTTTTGTTGGGATCGAATTTGCCAATTTTTTCACTTAGAGCTGCTTCTAATTTAGTTCTAGCATCAACCTTCAGCTCCTTGGTTCTAATCGATAGTCCCGTTAAATCTTTACCCACTACTTGGATAATCGGGTCGGCAATACCTTGATTTCTGACGATTTCGCGAACAGTGGCAATGTCGATCGGTTTACAATTATCGGGAATAGAACAGTCCAATTCATACTGTAATTTCGATCCACCTGTAAAATCTAATCCCCGACGTAAGGGCGATCCAATCTCGGGATTTGTCCATGACAAGATCATCGAGATAATCCCTGTCAAAATCACAGCACTGGATAAAAGCCACCACCATTTACGTTGTTTAGTAACACTGAATTTCTTCATGGGAGTTGAGTCTTATTTATTTAGTTAAACTGGGTACATTTGGTGCGAATAGTTGGGTTTTTTGGCGCAGAGCTGGAAAACCTAATACTAATAACAACAGAAATGTCCGCGTACAAGTTAGAGAGGTAAATAAACTAATTGCGACCCCAACAGCTAAAGTCACTGCATATCCTTTCACTAATCCCGAACCGAAGAAAAATAAGGCACCGCAGGAAATCAGTGTCGTAACGTGGCTGTCCAAAATACTATCGAAAGCGCGGTGAAAACCAGACTCTACCGACTTGTACAAAGTTTTACCTGTCTGAAGCTCTTCGCGGGTACGCTCGAAGATCAGGACGTTGGCATCTACAGCCATCCCGATACTGAGAATAAACCCAGCAATCCCTGGTAGCGTCAAGGTTACGTCCAGCACATTGAAAGCGGCTAGTGATAGCAATGAGTAAATCACCAGCGCAAAGTCAGCTACTAGCCCTGGTACGCGATAGTAGACACCCATAAAAATGGCGACCAATACCAATCCACCGATGCCAGCATAGATACTGCTCTGAATGCTATCTCGTCCCAATGTGGCACCAACTACTCGGTTCTCGACGATTTCGACGGGCACTGGGAGCGAACCACCTCGGAGCTGAACGGCTAAATTTTGGGCTGTTTCGGTAGTAAAGTTTCCGGTAATTACCGCCTTACCACCAGTAATCCCCGTCCCTGCAAATGTAGGGCCTACAGTTGGGGTACTAATTGGGTCATTATCTAAGAATACGCCGATCGATCTACCAGTTCCAGCTAGGCTTTTGGTCATCTTCGCAAAAGCCTCACCCCCAGCACCATCAAATTCTAGTGCCACTTCCCAGGAGTCCGCAGACAACGGTTGCGGGCTGGCGTTTGTGAGTTGTTTACCAGTAATTACTGCTTTGTCGAATAACTTACTAATCTCAGCATACTGCTTCTCGATCGCTGCTTGAGTTGCGGCGATCGCTTGCTTATCTGTAGATTTAGTTTTTTTGAGGATTGCTTGCTGGTCTTTAGCTGCTCTCAATACAGCCGACTCTGCACCTAGTTGTCCCTCTGTTCCCGCTTTTTGTTCGCGAAATTCGAGTTGTGCGGTACCGCCTAAGACTCTTTCCGCTTGTTGAGGATCGTTGACACCAGGTAACTGGACTAAAATCTGATTATTCCCAGCAGATTGGATCAGTGCTTCAGATACACCTAAACCATTGATCCGATTTTCGATCACCTTTTGAACGGCATCGAGATCTAATTTAGTAATATCAGGATGCTCTTTGGTTGGTTTCACCTGAATAGTTAGTTGCGAACCTCCTTGTAGATCGAGTCCTAAGCGCATCGGCTTGTTGACTATCAGAGTAATCGCAGCGATAACCAAGACTATAATTAAGCCTAAAATAACTCGCTGTTTTTGCATAATAAATATAAAAGTTTAGTTATTTTAAATGTAGCTCGAAGTTCGGAAGGGGTAGACGATCGATCGAAAATTACTTATCTGTTCCCCCGAACTACCCGCTCCCTGATGTTCTACAGTTTGCCAGCCACCATTTTTTCGATCGCTTCGACGATCTGTGGTGGTTGAATAATCGTCAGGTATTCTAACTTTCCATTGTAAGGCGTAGGAATATCCTGTGACGACATCCGCAAGACAGGTGCATCCAGTTCATCAAAGAAATGATCGTTGATCGAAGCGACTAATTCTGCGCCGATGCCACCCGTCCGCATACACTCCTCGACGATAATTACTTTGTGCGTCTTCTTAATAGATGCCCCAATTGTCTCCAGATCTAACGGTTTGAGCGAAATTAAATCGATAATTTCTGGATCGCAATCAGAACCTTTCTCTGTCAAGGTTTTCATCGCTTGGGTACAGTGGTGACGCATCCGCGAGTAAGTAAGGATGGTGACATCTTTGCCTGGGCGAACGATTTCAGCCTTATCTAGCGGCAATAAATACTCTTCATCTGGTAAGTCTTCTTTGAGGTTGTAGAGTAAGACATGCTCGAAGAATAAGACAGGATTCTCGTCTCTAATTGCCGATTTCAGGAGTCCTTTAGCATTGCGGGGAGTCGAACAAGCAACAATTTTTAAACCAGGAACGGCTTGGAAATAAGCTTCTAACCGTTGCGAGTGTTCTGCACCCAATTGTCTGCCCACACCACCAGGTCCGCGAATGACTAGGGGGATCGTAAAATTACCACCAGATGTGTAGCGGAGCATCCCCGCATTGTTGGAAATCTGGTTGAAGGCGAGGAGCAAAAAGCCCATATTCATCCCTTCAATAATCGGGCGCAATCCAGTCATTGCCGCACCTACAGCCATCCCTGTAAAACTATTTTCGGCGATCGGGGTGTCTAGTACCCGCATGTCTCCATACTTCTGATAGAGGTCTTTGGTGACTTTGTACGAACCGCCGTAGTGTCCGACATCTTCACCCATCACAAATACTGCTGAATCCCGCGCCATCTCTTCATCGATCGCGGCACGTAGGGCATTAAAAAATAGAGTTTCTGCCATGCTAGGTTTACAATATTTGAATTTCTCAGATCTCACTCTAACAGAATCCGTGAGGATAATGATTGGTTAACAAAGAGCCAGGGTTTAAATCCCCATCTTAAAAACCCAACGATCGATGATCGATTAATTTAAGTATCAGCGATTGACATCGTGGCTCAAAATGGACATTGAGTTTGAATCTGAACTCGTTTTAATGTCTGCGGATGGATAAAACTAAGTTCTCTGGCGTGAAGATGCAATCGTTCGACATCTGCCTGACAGCCATAGAGTCGATCGCCCAAAATCGTCACCCCTAGCCCTTGAGGATCGGCTGCATGGACGCGCAATTGATGTGTCCGTCCCGTCACGGGCATAAATTTAACTCGCGTGTAGCTGTCAATTTGCCCCAATACCTGGAACTTCGTCAAACTGGGCTTACCTAAATTAAAGTCTACTTTCTGGCGCGGTCGATCGTGCGGATCGCCCCATAGTGGTAAATCGATCGATCCTTGCTCTCTGCCAATTCTCCCGCCCAAAATTGCCTCATATACCTTATGGATCTGTCGCTCCTCAAACTGCTGACTCAGATGGTGATAAGTCTGTTTATCCCTTGCTAATAATAATATGCCTGAGGTATCTCGATCGAGTCGATGAACGGCATAAATTTCGGGATACAATTCCCGCAACCGAGTCAGCACACTATCCTGTCGATCGATCGTCCGCCCAGGTACAGACAATAATCCCGCAGGTTTATCAACAGCAATTAGATATTCATCCTCATAAACGATCGACAAATCCAAATGAGACGGCTGAGTTGACAACCCCGCCAGCATAAATCCCATCAACGGCTGACATCGCTCCTCACAAGCTCCATAAAACTCCCCCTGATTTCTACCCGTCTCCCCATCCCCATCCCCATCCCCCCACCAAAATTCCGCCATCGCGATCGGTTTGAGCCTATTACTCGCCGCATAATGTAGTAACTTAGGCGCACAACAATCGCCCGTCCCGGTGGGAATACCTGCGGGCATTAATTCTCGCAACGAGCTAGATGTCCCCAAAAAATTCATCAACCGATAGGCATCGTGCATCTGCTCCTGAAGTTGACGCGATCGCATTTTGCGCTGTTGTTTAAGTTGGCGAATTCGATCGTCATTCTGGTCTATAACCGCCTGGAGTGGCTGTAAAATTGCGTCGCGCTCTTGTTTGAGTTGACGGCGTTCGCGTCCGTCCTGGCGGCTTTGTGCTGCTAGTTCGTCGAGTGCTAATGCGAATTTTGCCTCGCTGGGATCGAATCTTTCGCGCTCTTGCTGTCGAAATGCCTTGCGCTGACGATGTGCGATCGCTAATTTTTCTAGTTTGTCTGTAAATTCTACTGATAACGCTCGATACTGTTCTCTTGCTGTAGCTCGATCTAGATCGATTAATTCTTGCTTCATCGTCGCGAGATCTTCGAGCGTAGCAGCTTCCGAGATCGCAACTCGATCGCGCCCAGGAATTGGCGGTACCCATCCAGCCACAACAGCTTCACCACTGAGTAGCCCCGAAAAAGCCTTAATCGAGTAATGTTCGTCAGTATTTGTCTTTACTAATAACACGCCGAACATTTTGCCTTCATGAGTATATCGATTATCCCGTGACAATTCTGCCATGAGATTACGGGCGATCTGCTCTACTCCCTGTGTACGTGGCAATCTTAATATTTCGCCGCTTTGGGGACAATAACCCGTGTAGTAATAAGTTGGGGTAGGATCGGGTATTCGATCGGGAATTGGTAACATTATGCTCAAAGGCAGAAGAATTTATATTTATTTATTTATTAGTAAACCACTTATCATAGATTCCCTGATATTTACCATTTTCCTGAAGTATAGCAGCCGCCAAGGAGGTTAGGACATAAACTGTAGGGGTGGGTTTATGCTAGAAATTTCCGCACTGCACCGATAGCCTTAGAACAAAACCCACCCCAACCGCCAAGGCGATCGATCTCGTTTTCCTGATGTCCTAATGACCTTGGCGGTTGCTATAATAA
>JAJAZF010000146.1 GCA_026785875.1 Chamaesiphon sp.
ATTAGATTATTGAAGCACGTACAAGTTAAATTTATCAGCAACCTCGTACCTCACACCTCATACCTCACATGCTCTTAAACTCTAACCAACGTCAAAAATTAGATACTGGCAACGATCGAGAGTTCTATGATAACCCTCGATTTGTAACTCATGTAGATGAAGGATTTATCGATCGACTAACTACTTTATATCGCGAACGGCTTGCGCCTGATACTCGCATCTTCGACATGATGAGTAGTTGGGTATCTCATCTACCTGATGAGATGAAATTTGAATATGTTCAAGGGCATGGCTTGAATCAGCAAGAATTAGCCAAAAATCCGCGTTTTGATAGTTATTTTGTCCAAAATCTCAATCAAGAGCTTAAACTACCACTGGAAGATGAAAGTTTCGATGCAGTTTTAAATACTGTCTCTGTCCAATATCTCCAGTATCCTGAAGCTATTTTCGCTGAGATTTATCGAATTCTTAAACCTAATGGCATTGCTATTTTTAGCTTTTCCAATCGGATGTTTTACAACAAAGCGATCGCCGCATGGCGAGATGCTAGCGATGCCGATCGAGTAGAATTAGTCAAGAGTTATTTTCAATCTGTCAAGGGATTTAGTAGTCCTGAAGCGATCGTTCATGTCAGTCAAGTACCCGAACTATTACGCTGGATGGGTGCTGGTGGTGGCGATCCTTTCTATGCTGTAGTCGCTCGAAAGATTGCTTAGAACTCGCCTACTTTAATACTCCACACTCGATTTTACCATCCAGCAGGGGTTTAGAGCTGACAGCCTCAAGGTACGATAGTTTTTGAGACAGGGATTCAAAGCCCGTCTCAAAAACGAACTCATTACTCATGGTTGGGTTGGCAACTCATTACTCATTACTCATTACTCATTACTCATTACTCATTACTCATTACTCATTACTCATTACTCAAAATTTTTGGATCGATCCACATCAGCCACTACCCTGCGATAATGTCCATAGCAAAACCCTAACCTTGTAGGGTGAGTAAAATTACGAAAAATTACGATGAGACTGTCCAAAAGCTTATTTGTCACCCTCCGCGAAGATCCAGCCGAAGCTGAAATCCCCAGTCATAAACTGTTATTACGGGCTGGATATATTCGCCGGATTGGGAGTGGCTTGTACGCTTATCTACCCCTGATGTGGCGGGTACTGACAAAGGTACGGCAGATTGTCAAGGAAGAAATGGATGCCACAGGCGCGCAAGAGTGTTTGCTCCCGCAACTCCAACCCGCCGAATTGTGGCAGCAGTCGGGACGCTGGGATACTTATACTCAGGCTGAGGGGATCATGTTTGCCTTCACTGACAGACAAAAGCGGCAAGTGGCATTAGGTCCCACTCATGAGGAAGTAGTCACGGCGGTAGCGCGAGATCTAATCAAATCCTATCGCCAATTACCTCAACATCTCTATCAGATCCAAAGCAAATTTCGCGATGAAATTCGCCCTCGGTTTGGGCTGATGCGCGGGCGAGAATTTATCATGAAAGATGGGTATTCCTTCCATGCGGATGCTGATAGTCTCAAGGCTACTTATGATGAGATGCACACAGCTTACAGCAAGATGTTGCAGCGATGCGGACTGAATTTTCGGGCTGTAGATGCCGACTCGGGTGCGATTGGTGGTTCCGGCTCTCAGGAATTTATGGTGCTGGCGGCTGCGGGTGAGGATGATGTGATGTATACGGTGGATGGTAAATATGCCGCCAATGTGGAGAAGGCGGTTTCTCTAGCTCCTGATGCTGTCGCATCAACTTTCACTAGTTATGAAGTCAAGGATACACCAGGTACAAATTCAATTAAAAAACTCGCAAAATTACTCGAATGCGATCTGACTTCGATCGTCAAAAATGTGCTTCAGCAAGCAGTGTATGATAATGGGATGACTGTTCTAGTCTTAATTAGTATTCGTGGCGATCGAGAAGTCAATCAGGTTAAATTAACTAACGAATTAGTAAAATTAGCTCCTAACTATGGCGCGAAAACAGTCATTTCTTTAGAAGTACCTGATGGAGTGGCGATCGATAAATGGGCAGCAAAACCACTACCACTCGGTTATATCGCCCCCGATCTTGGCGATGAATATATTAGTGCTAGTCCCCATGTCCATCCCCACTTTCTCCGCATCGTCGATCGCACCGCCGCTAGTCTAACCAACTTTATCACGGGTGCAAATGAAGCTGGAAAACATCTAGTTGGTGCCAACTGGAATACCAACTTTCCCTTACCAACAACCGTCGTCGATATTCAAAAGGCTTTAGTCGGAGATCGCGCGATTCACGATCCTACTCAAACACTAGAAACCGCACGTGGCATCGAAGTCGGACATATCTTCCAACTAGGAACTAAATATTCTGAAGCGATGGGTGCGACATTTACCAACGAGCAGGGAGAAGAGCAGCCACTAGTAATGGGTTGCTACGGTGTCGGCGTGTCGCGACTAGCTCAAGCCGCCGTCGAGCAATCTTACGACAAAGATGGGATAATTTGGCCAGTGGCGATCGCCCCTTATCATGCGATTATCTGTGTACCTAATATTACGGATACCCAGCAGATGGAGGTCGCAGAACGCCTCTACAGCGAGTTAAATCAGATGGGGGTCGAAACTATCCTCGACGATCGAGATGAGCGCGCTGGAGTCAAATTCAAGGACGCTGACTTGATCGGCATCCCCTTCCGCATCGTCACCGGACGCTCCCTCCGCGATGGTAAAGTAGAAGTAGTCCACCGCGCTACGAAACAATCTCAAGATATCTCCGTCGAGACGGTTGGCTCGACAATTAAAGAATGGATTGCAGCAGCGTCCAAGTAAGGAA
>JAJAZF010000147.1 GCA_026785875.1 Chamaesiphon sp.
AACTCCATTCAACGTCAAGCGGCTTTGCAAAAATCCAATCTAGAATTCCAAGCTAGTATCAGTACTCTCGCCCCGACCAAAACAATTCAGTTGAATAACTATATTAATACCATGCAGGTCGCCACAGCGATCGGTAATTCACCCACGCGTTATTCGCTCAGATTAAAAGTAAAGTAGGTAAATTAGTTGACAGTTGACAGTTGCGGCTCGCGCCCTGGAGGTTTCCTCCAGATCTCGCTGTGACAAGACAGACAGTTGACAGTTAAATTAGATAAAACGTAGTAGCTCGTCCAGATAAAACGTAGGGTGGGCAGTGCCCACCATCCATTTACGTCGCCAAATATTCCTCTTATTGCTTAACTTTTACCCTCTAATTAATGCGTATTCTTGTAACTGGTGCTAGTGGTTGTGTCGGTCATTATATTAGCGAAACATTGATCCAAAATACCGACCACGAACTATTTCTATTTGTCCGCAATCCTGCCAAATTGCAAGTAGATATTACTTCACGTCCTGGTATTCATGTCATCACATCAGACATGATGGAAATCGAAAAACAAGCTGAATTACTCAAAACGATCGATGTTGCCGTACTCACCGCAGCAGGGTGGGGCGGACAAGCAGCTTTTGATATTAACTACACTAAAACTCATATCTTGCTTGACTTACTCGATCCGCAATGTCAACAAGTTATTTATTTTTCAACCCAAAGTGTACTCGATAGACAGAATCAATTACTACCAGAAGCAGGTAAGATCGGGACGGACTATATTGTGTCCAAATATCAGTGTTTAGATAAACTGACACGGGAAAAAAATGCCGTTGGTGCCGAGCATGGTATTGCCTCAAAAATTACTACCGTTTTCCCGACACTAGTCTTCGGTGGTGACGATACCAAACCCTATTCTTTTCTGTCTGCTGACTTGACAAATATCTCTAAATATGCTGGTCTGCTGCAATGGTTTAGTGCTGACGGGAGTTTCCACTTTATCCACGGCAAAGATATTGCTGAAGTTGTCAGGTACCTGATCGCACATCCCGAAATTGCTGACAAATTCGATCGGCGGATTGTCTTGGGTAACAAATTAGTGACTGCCGATGCGGGAATTAAGGAGATCTGTGCCTACTTTGGTAAAAAAAGCCCTTTCCAGATCCCCTTATCGATCGGGCTTGCCAATTTCTTTATTAAACTGTTTAAGATCGAAATGGCTGATTGGGATCGGTTCTGTCTCAACTACCGCCACTTTGGAGCCAAGAACCCCATGAGTCCCGCTACCTTTGGACTCGCCAGCTACGCCCCAACGATTACAGACATTTTTCGGACGCGTGGTCTTGTCAGTGCTAAACGATCGATCGAGCGATAAATTTTTTTTTAAGTATTGTTGCCGTGCGGTGATACAATCGATGATGGTCGATTCGGGATCGAATAACACTGAACTACTGTGAACTCTACTGATGAAACGCCTCAACTGACAGAATTAGTTAATGAGGAAACTACACTTGAGGAATCTGGTGTAATTAAATCATCAGCAGACTCGATGGGTGAGTATCAACAACTCAAACAAGAGTTGTATCTGATTACTGTATCAATTACTGCTGTGGCATTTACTGCTGTGGTTTGTTTGTATGGTCTGAGGGTCGCTGGCAATTACCTATTAGGTGCAGTCACAGGAGTAGTGTACTTGAGACTGCTAGCAAGAGATGTAGACCGTCTTGGTACTGAAACCATGAAGCTTAGTGTCAATCGTCAAGCCCTAGTAATAGTCTTGATGCTCGTCGCTGCCAAATGGAACCAATTGCAAATTCTGCCCGTCTTTCTAGGTTTTTTGACTTACAAAGCAGCATTGCTCGTATACCTGGTGCGGATACTCTCGTCTGACTAAAACTGTCGAATTTAGCTAGCGCAGGATCGACCACCAATCGCAAATATCTTTGCAATATCGATCGATAATCGCTAGAAATAGCTCCTAGATGCACATGTTAGATGGTTTAAACATCATAAATTCCCTGCCATTGGCGGCATTAGAGGTCGGTCGTCACTTGTATTGGCGACTAGGAAATCTCCAAATCCACGGTCAGGTATTTCTTACATCTTGGTTTGTGATTGGCTTGCTGCTGATTGCAGCAATTGCGGCAACGCGGAATGTCCAACGCATTCCCCGTGGGATTCAAAACCTGATGGAGTATGCCTTGGAGTATATCCGCAACTTAGCTAAAGACCAAATTGGCGAGAGGGAATATCGTCCTTGGGTGCCATTTATCGGTACCTTATTTTTATTCATCTTTTTATCCAATTGGTCGGGTGCTTTACTCCCCTGGAAGCTAATTCATTTGCCATCAGGCGAACTAGCTGCGCCAACCAACGACATCAACACTACGGTGGCATTGGCATTGCTGACTTCCTTGGCTTATTTTTATGCAGGCTTCCGCAAACGTGGTTTGGGATACTTCGCTAAATATCTCGAACCGACACCAATCCTTCTGCCGATCAATATCCTTGAAGACTTCACCAAACCCCTATCACTAAGTTTCCGTTTATTCGGGAACATCCTGGCGGATGAATTAGTGGTCGGCGTACTAGTATTACTAGTTCCGTTTATTGTACCGATTCCAGTTATGCTATTAGGGTTGTTTACTAGTGCCATCCAAGCATTAGTCTTTGCCACACTAGCTGCTGTCTATATCGGTGAAGCGATCGAAGGTCACGGCGAACACGAAGAAGAACACTAAATTTAGTGGATAGTGAATAGTGAATAGTGGATGGTGAATAACTAGAAGCTGTTAACTGGCACTACTAACTAAATAAATTTCAACTAATATTCTCTCAATCAATTTTAAGGTAAATACATCATGAATCCTACTGTTGCTGCTGCTTCCGTTATCGCTGCTGCTCTGGCTGTTGGTCTAGCTTCCATCGGTCCTGGTATCGGTCAAGGTAACGCCGCTGGACAAGCTGTTGAAGGGATTGCACGTCAGCCTGAAGCTGAAGGCAAAATTCGCGGTACGCTGATTCTTTCATTGGCGTTCATGGAATCTCTGACTATCTATGGTCTAGTTGTTGCACTGATTCTGTTGTTTGCGAACCCTTTCGCATAATTGTTACAGTCAATCCCCAGCGGAATGGGCAGCTAAAATTCACCTAGTTGAGAGTGAGAGTGTGTTTGAACATCTGGCGGTTTCAATCGATCGACTAAAGATGCAATGATCCTCGACCATCACTACTGATTTTGGGGCTGCCGCTTCCCGCCTGACCTAAAATTTCAGAGGAAAGCACAAAAGATGATCTCACAATGGTCTCTACTGTTAACGACAGCCGTAGCAGTAGTAGAGGAAGTAGAAGAAAAGGGTAAACTGTTTGACTTTGATGCGACATTACCACTAATGATGATTCAAATCGTTATTTTGGTTGCTGCCTTAAATGCACTGTTTTACAAACCCCTCGGTAAAGTATTAGACGATCGAGACGAGTATATTCGCGGTGGTTTGGGCGATGCCAAAGCCAGACTAGCCGAAGCCGAAACACTCACCAAGAAATATGAAGCAGAACTAGCAGGTACCAGACGGGAATCCCAAGCAGTCATCGCCACAGCAAAAGCTGAAGCTCAAAAGATCGCTGCTGGACAACTAGCCCAAACTCAACAAGCAGCACAAGTTCAACGCGAACAAGCCCAACAGGAGATCGAGCAGCAGAAACAATCTGCTTTTACAGCTTTAGAGCCTCAAGTAGAAGCACTCAGCCGTCAAATCCTCACCAAATTGTTGGGAGCCGAGTTAGTTAAATAAAGTAACCTGCTAGCCAGATTAAAACAGTTAACCACGAACAGTTAGCAGTAACAATTGATGTAACTGACACTTTCGTTCATCGCAACTAACCGATCTTCGAGCGAATAGCACAGTTCTAGCACATATATATGATGGGAAATTTTTTATTCCTCGCCACAGCCGAAACAAGTGGTGTCAGCTTAAATACAGATTTAATCGAAGCCAACTTATTTAACCTCGTTCTGGTCTTGATTTTTGTATTCGTCTTCGGACGCAAACTCTTGACCGGAATTCTCACCGAACGCCGCCTGGCGATCGAAACTGCCATCCAAGATGCTGAAGCTCGTCAGAAACAAGCGATGTCCGCTCTGGAAGTAGCTAAGAAAAATCTGGCTCAAGCCCAAGCTGAAGCTGAAAATATTCGCGCATCAGCAATTACCAGTGCCGAAAATGCCAAAGCCGAAATCGAGGCTAAAACAGCAGCCGATATCGAGCGGATGCAGGAACTAGCCGCTGCTGCGACCACCAACGAGCAAGATAAAGCCATCGCCGAATTACGTGCGCGGGTCACAAGTCTAGCAATGGAAAGAGCAGAAGCTCAACTCAAAAACCTACTCACCGAGTCCGCTCAATCTGAGTTGGTCGATCGTAGTATCGCATTGGTAGGAGGTAAATAATGAAAGATAGTGCCATCGGTAGTGTAGTTCTCAACCCCTACGCAGATGCCCTGATGTCTCTGGCCCAGTCTCAAAATCTGGTTGATGAGTTTGGTAGTAATTGTGCAGATTTATTGCAACTGCTCGATGAGTCTCCAGAATTGAACCAAATTTTAGCAAATCCGATCGTCAAAATCGCCGATAAAAAAGCAATTTTGGGTAAGATTGTCACCGACAAAATTCACCCATTTATGTCAAACTTCTTGATGATCTTAGTCGATCGTCGCAGAATTGGCTACTTGGCAGGAATTTGCAAGCGTTATCAAGCCGCCCTGCGCGACTTAAAAGGGATTGTCCTAGCTGAAGTCACCAGCGCAGTCGCTCTAACTGACTCCCAGACTCAATCTGTTCGCGATCGAGTCCAGGGGATGACCAGCGCAACCAGCGTCGAAATCGTCACCAAGATCGACCCAAACATCATCGGTGGGGTGATTATCAAAGTTGGTTCTCAAGTGATTGATTCTAGCTTACGTGCCGAAATCCGTCGCCTAGGTCTGAGTATCGCCTAGAGGGTGGCGGGTTCAGGGTAGAGAGTAGGGATTTAGCTAATCTCTAAAACCTAATACCTCAAGCCTAATACCTAAAACCTAGAGCCTCAAAGCCTAATACCTATAAAAGACTTACATCAGTAATAAATAATTATGATTAGTATCAGACCTGACGAAATTAGTAGTATCATTCGCCAGCAAATCGAACAATATACCCAAGATGTTAAATCATCAAACGTCGGTACCGTCCTCCAAGTAGGAGACGGGATTGCCCGCGTTTATGGCTTGGATAAAGTCATGTCTGGGGAACTCGTCGAATTTGAAGACGCGAGTGTGGGATTGGCTCTCAACCTCGAAGCCGATAACGTCGGTGTCGTATTGATGAGCAACGGTCGGAATATTCAAGAAGGAAGTGCCGTCAAAGCAACTGGTAAAATCGCCCAGATTCCTGTCGGTGACGCGATTATCGGTCGGGTAGTTGACGCTTTGGCTCGTCCCATCGATGGCAAAGGCGACATTGCTACTACTACCACCCGCCTGATTGAATTCATGGCACCAGGGATTATCGAACGCCGTTCGGTGTATGAACCCATGCAGACCGGAATTACCGCCATCGATGCGATGATTCCAGTTGGTCGCGGTCAACGGGAATTGATTATTGGTGACAGACAGACTGGAAAAACTTCGATCGCAGTTGATACTATTATCAACCAAAAATCTGAAGATGTAGTTTGTGTATATGTAGCGATCGGTCAGAAAGCCTCCACCGTTGCCAATATCGTCAATGTCCTTGAAGAAGCTGGCGCGATGGCTTACACGGTCGTTGTAGCTGCCAATGCCAACGATCCTGCGACCCTCCAATACTTCGCTCCTTACACTGGCGCGGCAATCGCTGAGTACTTCATGTACCAAGGTAAAGCGACCCTAATTATCTACGATGACTTGTCTAAACAAGCGCAAGCATATCGCCAAATGTCCCTGCTACTCCGTCGCCCACCAGGACGTGAAGCTTATCCTGGCGACGTATTCTACATTCACTCCCGCTTACTCGAACGTGCTGCAAAACTCAGCGACGAACTCGGCGGTGGTAGTATGACAGCCCTCCCAATTATCGAAACTCAAGGTAGTGACGTATCTGCATATATTCCTACCAACGTAATTTCGATTACTGACGGTCAAATCTTCCTCTCCTCCGACCTGTTTAACTCTGGTCTCCGCCCCGCCATCAACGCAGGTATCTCAGTATCCCGCGTAGGTTCCGCCGCACAGACCAAAGCCATGAAAAAGGTCGCAGGTAAACTCAAACTCGAACTCGCCCAGTTTGACGACCTGCAAGCCTTCGCTCAATTTGCATCTGACCTCGACCAAGCGACCCAAAATCAACTCGCTCGTGGTGCGCGACTCCGCGAAATCCTCAAGCAGCCTCAGTACTCCCCTCTATCTGTAGCCGAACAAGTTGCACTAGTATATGCGGGATTGAACGGCTACCTCGATGATATCGCCGTCAACAAAGTTACAGGTTACACTGCTGCACTCAAAGACTACCTAAAAAATAGCAAGCCTGAGTACGCTCAAACCATCAAAGACAACAAAATGCAGCTTACAGATGAAGCAGAAGCCATGCTTAAAGCCGCACTAGTTGAGTGTAAGAAATCATTTCTAGCCGCAGCTTAGAAATTCTTGGGAATCCTCATATCATAGAAACCGTAGGGGTGCCCCTGGTGGGTACCCTAAATCTACGGGCACCCACCAGGGATACCCCTACACTATTTAATTGTGTAAATCTCTATTAATTACAAATATCTAGGGTTTAATTTCCCTCTTTTATAAATATGGCTAACTTAAAAATTATTCGGGATCAAATTGAATCAGTTAAAAATACTAAAAAAATTACTGAAGCAATGCGCCTAGTCGCAGCAGCCAAAGTACGACGGGCACAACAACAGGTAGTTGCTACTCGTCCATTTGCCGACAGATTAGCGCAAGTTCTATATAGCTTGCAAAGTCGGTTAACATTTGCCGATGCTACCTCACCTTTACTCCAACAACGAGAAGCAAAGTGTGTGGGTTTATTAGTCGTTACAGGCGATCGCGGTCTCTGTGGTGGTTATAATAGTTCAATCATCAAAAAAGCCGAACTCCGTGCTAAAGAACTCAAAGCACAAGGTTTAGATTATAAATTTGTCACCGTTGGGCGAAAAGCTACCCAATATTTCCAACGTCGTAGTCAACCAATTAGTGCCAATTATACGGGGCTAGAACAAATCCCTACGGCGGCTGAAGCAGGTAACATCGCTGATGAGTTATTATCTTTGTTTCTTTCGGAAGGTGTAGACAGAGTAGAACTAATTTACACCAAATTTGTTTCGCTGATTGCATCTCGCCCTGTCGTTCAAACCCTACTACCCTTGACTCCTCAAGGCTTGGAAGTAGCTGATGATGAAGTTTTTCGCCTGACTAGTCGCAACGGTACTTTCGCTGTCGAACGGGATAAATTAGCAACATCTGCTCAACCACTCCCCAGCGATACGATCTTTGAACAAGATCCCAATCAAATCCTGGATGCACTCTTACCCCTCTACCTAAATAATCAACTCCTCCGCGCCCTCCAAGAGTCCGCAGCTAGTGAACTTGCCGCTCGGATGACAGCGATGAATAATGCTAGTGACAACGCTAAACAACTGATTGGCTCTCTGACGCTCACATATAACAAAGCACGCCAAGCCGCAATTACTCAAGAAATTCTTGAGGTTGTCGGCGGTGCCGAAGCTCTTCAAGGTTAGGTTGATTCGTTGGCGTAGCCTACCTCAGGTAATCGATTTGTGAATATGAGCCAAATGCGGCTGAAATTAATTTCAGACGCATTTTTTGGATCTAGAATTAATTAGATTTAACTTAAAACTCATTAGCGATCGAGATTAAAGCCTTCGATGGACTACCAATTGAGAGCACAAATCTCGATCGATTATTGTCAATAATTACGACTGTTTGCTGCCACTCAATTATTCGGCTGGCTCGATCGTACTTCTCAAGCCGTGACTTTTGAGGACATCACAGTAATGTTCGGCATGTTCTTGATTGCAGACGATTACTAGTGCCATTTCATTCTGATGTGCTTCCATCATCACACTGATGGCACTAGTTTCGGACATATTTGGAATCGTAGTTACCAATACTTGAACTACATGTTCCATGCTATTGTAATCATCGTTATGCAGCAACACGCGGTAATTGGGCGCGAGCTTACGAGATGTTGAACGCTTTTCAATAGTCTCAACAGACACGCTTTTACTCCCTCTTTTACTAAAAATGGACAACTCTTTCTATTATGCCGCAACCAGTTTTGATTTGCTGGGGATAGCGGAAATGTCTAAAATAGTGACTATAGCTATCTATCTCCCCACATCTACACGCCATGACTACCACTACGCCGATCTTTTCAACACAACCGCTTCCAGGTCAATATTGGCAGTGGCGGGGGGAGCAGATTTATTATGTCCGAGCAGGGGAAGCTAGAGCCAATCGACCACCATTGCTATTGATTCATGGCTTTGGGGCATCTACAGATCACTGGCGCAAGAATATCTCCGAACTCAGTCAAGAATTTCAGGTGTGGGCGATCGATCTCTTAGGCTTTGGACGTGCGGCGAAACCCGATTGGACATACAGTGGGGATCTATGGCGGACGCAACTACATGACTTCATCAGTGAAGTTATCGGTCAACCTGTCGTCCTTGCAGGTAATTCGCTAGGAGGCTATGCGGCTTTGTGCGTCGCCGCCGAACATCCCGAATCGGCTGCTGGTTTGATTTTGCTCAATAGTGCTGGCCCTTTTACCGATAGTACTCATCCCAAGGAGCCAAACATCGTTCAAAAAGCTGTAAGTCAGCTCCTGACTGGCTTTCTTCGTCACCCGATCGGTAATTCACTCCTATATAAATTTGTCCAACGCAAAACATTTGTCCGCAATACGCTCAAGAAGGTATATGTAGACCAAACTGCGGTGACAGAACAGCTTGTTGATGAAATCTATCGTCCTTCATGCGATCGAGGTGCGCCACAGGTATTTGCCTCCGTCTTTAGCAATCAGCAAGGCGAAAAAGTAGATGTACTGCTTGGTAAAATGCAGTGTCCGCTATTGATGATCTGGGGTGAGGGCGATCCGTGGATCGATGCCCGCAAGCGCGGCGAAAAGTTTCGGGAATATTATCCCCAATTGCAAGAATATTATATCGCAGCAGGTCACTGTCCCCACGATGAAGATCCAGTTCAAGTAAACGCAATTATTCATAATTGGGTTAAAGAATATTGTCGATCTTCCGCAAATTAGGGATTTATGGTTCTTGCGGAGACTTTTACCCTACCCCAGCCCTTCCCCGATCGAGGGGAGGGAGTAAGAAGAGCCTCCTCCTTTCTAAAGTGGGGGTTGGGAGGGCAACACTATCTCAACAGAAATTAGTCTCGATTTGTCGGTACATCTTAGCTAGTAGAATCTTGATTATTTACCCCCATAAACCACAACTGGCACTCGCTTGTAGGCAGGCGTACCCGATCGAGGTTCAGTCTTAGCTGTAAAAATAACGTTTACTTCTGGATAGAACATCAACGCAGCACCTTCTCGCACTGAGCCGTAGATCACTTCTACTTCATCTAATTTACCTGCATCCCCCTGGACTGTAACGCGATCGTGTGCTGCTAATCCAATCTTTTCAGCGTCAATTCGGTTGATCAGAATACAGTTACGGTGTGGCATTCCCCGATATTTATCGCCAAGCTTATAGACGACTGTATTGTGTTGAGAGTAGCTACGTCCGGTCATCAGTGCCAGCACCAGCCCACGTTCTGGTCGATCGATGCCGAAGTCAGCGGGTGAGGGTAGAGTCAGGATCGGTAAAGGCGTTGCGAACATCTTTGCCTTGCCCGATGGCGTTTTGAAGTGGGGTGTGGTGACAATCCGCCCAGAGATCGTGAACTCTTCTTTGGTATCGTCAATGGTGGCGATTTTCTCATAACCAGGGATGGTAGTGGCGATTAATTGCCGGACATAGCGCGGATCTGCCAATTTACGCCACTGAATCGGATTTTCGCCCAAGACATGATGTGCAAGTGTAGTGAGGAATTCAACTTCAGTTACCAGATCGGCATCCTTGATGTGGGTTTCGCCTTCATCATTGAGCCGCACAAAGTTGTTGCCCGATTCTACGGTAGTTTTATATGGATGCTCAAACCGATTGAACACCGGAATAATAATCGTATTGGTCTTTGCTAGTCCGTTGAAGTGTCCGATATTAGGTTTGGTAGCTAGATAAATAATCGTATCAATCTTGCCCAATGCTCGTTTTGCTTGCGCCGAATTGGGATTGGCACCATAGAGATTGCCCCCGACACAGAGCAGACTATCCACCTTTCCCGCTTCTGCTGCTTCGATCAGATCGCGGGTATGATAGCCCTTGGGTAATGTCAACGGTCGCCCTAGCAGCCGCTCCAAGGCTTGTTTAATCTCTTCCTTGAGCTTCACCGTTACGCCCATCGAACCAAAGCCCTGGACGTTGGAATGTCCCCGTACGGGCAT
>JAJAZF010000148.1 GCA_026785875.1 Chamaesiphon sp.
AGCGATCTAGCACTAAAACTAGCCATCGCCGAAATCGTATAGAATAAGCCTGGATTGAAATCAATCTGAATACTCTGAATATATAGCGGTAAAAATGTATGAATTGCCCCGAACGGAAACCCAATCAACACTAATACTAAAGCCGGAATCCCCAGAGCTGGATTAGTCAATATTTTCCAGATCGAAGTAGTTGGTACTGGCTCGATTTCTAGTGAACCCGTCGCGATGCGTGATTCGCGTAATTGAGTAGTAGATATAAATGCGATCGCCCCACACACGATCGATACCCAAAAGATCGCACTGTACATTCCAGCTACTTGTAAATACCCCCCAATTGCTGGGCCTAATGCCACGCCCACGGGATTTGTGAGGCTCATCAAGCCAATGATTTCACCCCGTTGTTTCGGTGGAGCCAAATCTACAACCAAGGCACTATAAGCCGTCGTAAATGCGGCAATACTAATCCCATGAAATGCCCGAATCAACATCAATAATGGAATCGAAGTCACCGCAAGATAACCGAAAGGAGCGATCGCGACTACCGCCGTACCGATTAATAATACTAACTTTCGCCCTCTAGTATCGACTAACTTCCCCACAATCGGTCGCGTTGCTAATAAGCCGATCGCAAAAGCCCCGATAATTAACCCAATCTGTTGCTGCTTAATCCCGATCGCATCGAGATATGCAGGTAATGTTGGTAATAGAATTCCGATACTTATCCAAAATAATAAGCCCGTAATAAATAACACCCGCAAATTGCGCCGCTGTTGCGGTTCGAGCTGATTCAAAGTATTCATCATAAAGGAGTTGCTGTTGCTACCTCCCCTTGATCGAACCCATTTGAGATCTTTTCAGGAGGAACCGTGCGACAGATATTGGTGAGGATGGGCGGGTTTGTTCTGATTTGGTAGTGCTTGGCGGGAACTTCTAGCATAAACCCGCCCCTACCACTCATATATGAAATGTATTGTGTAAGAATTTATGGATCTGTAGGGGCGGGTTTATGCTAGCTAATATCGATTTTACTATTCGACATCAAACGAACCCGCCCTCCCCACTGGGGTGAGGTAAAATCTACGCAGCAAAACAACTATCCTCATCAGTAGGCAATAGCATTACCAAGCGAAGAATTGAGGTAATGTTATCGATCGTGGAAATATTCAATCCTTACCCGATCCGATATTCAATTACATGAGTCGAACTAATCCACTCGCCCTTGTCATTGTAGCTACGAATCAATCGCTGGCGTTCATTATCCGACAATAACCAGCCCGCCTCCACAAAAAATGGTTGTCGATGACTAACTTGTACAGGAATATTACTCGATACCCCGTCGGGTAACAATAAAACCTGACGCGGCGTAGCCCCCGCCTCAAAATGCAGCCGATTTCCATCGATATGTGCAGTTGAAGAAATCGTGCGACTACCAAAAGCTAATTGTTGATGCAGGTAGCCATCAATCGCTCGGATCTCCAGACTCACAACAGTAGTCTCTGGAGCTTTCCAGTCTGCGTAAGCAGTCTGAGCCTTTCCTTCCCACTTGCCCACCAACTGTTCTACAGTCAACGCAGGGCGCAACGTAGCACCCGTACCGCTCCGAATCTCCCGAATCAGCGTCTGACTAGCAAAACATCCCTGTGGATCGAATAATTGTACCAAACGCGATCGCCGATCTCCCGCCACAAATCCATATTCTGCACCAAATTCCGCAAAAGGAGCCACTTGCAGCGAACCTTTAGAAAAAGCCCCCGTATCGAAAAACACCGCTTGTTTGCCCAAAGAGCGGTATTCCTGAACTCGATCGGATGTCGGCTGTTCGCTAATATCATTCGCAAAACGGCGCAATCGGAACTTTACTAGTTGGTTAGCTTCCAACCCTTCGAGCGTCAAAATTGACGGCGTAGAACCGAGCAACTCGCCCTCAGTCGAGATCTGCGTAAACGTCCCCTCCCATTCGCCTAGATTTTTGAGAAAATTGTCCCAGTTACTTTCCATGCACACCCACGATCGACTTTTGGTAAGCGGACTTTAGCCAACTAATGAATCCTCTCAACCTAGCGTAGCAGATTAATCAAAATCATCGGAAAACAGTTGGAGATAAGTACGCTTGCTACACATTGCCCCATCTCTTGACAATCGATAGTGGCTCACAGATCGAACCCTATAACTGACGCTATTTACCATTTGACCAACGCGATCTACATTACCTTCAAATGAGATCTCGATCGCACTCGATCGTTATTTCCCCGATTAAGATGCGGATATCAGGAGTATGAAGTGAAGCGATCGCCCCATCATTGACTTCAATGAACATTATCAGCGATAGATTACACCAATTTGTGGGCAGTATAAGCTTATGGCGACTTAATTTGCCAAATATGTCCCGATTCGACCGACTCGATCGTGTATTTATCTAGGATTGCTGCTGTCAGGTTGCACTAATTTATTGGGTTTTCCGATCCGCTCGGCAAGGCAATAAATAGACCAGTGCTAGTTTTGCTGTTCGAGGTCTCTACGATAACTTTGCCTGACAACCGAGTGTTCTGAAGCTTCGATCTCAGACTGATGCTCTCCTCCTGTGCTGTGGCACTTTCAACAGCTTAACCCAGGCAATTTCCTAAATAAAATGAACAAACTAAAAACTACTCGCAAACATAAATCCACAGAGGAAGGCTTTTCACTAGTAATTGCGACAGGCTTTGGGTTAGTCATCATGTTGATTGGGTTGACAATTATGGGTCGATCGATTAAAGACAGTAGTGTCAGTGCATCACAAAAGACCATTACTCGGAGTCTGGCTGCTGCCGAATCAGGCGTGACACAATATCTATCATTTATCAACCAAAATCGATTGGCTGCCAATTTTTCAGATTGTGTTGCTCGTAGAGCAGATGGTACCTGTAATGATACTGGCACGACCGCTAGCTGGGCTAATCCATCAGGAATTTCGGCTACCGACATACCAACAGTTGAAAGCACAATTCTAGCCAACAGCCAGCAATCTTGGCGAAATGTAGTGCCTAGCGATCCTACCAAAGGTCAATATCGATTGCTTAGTTATGAAGCCCCAGATCCCCCAGCTAGAAGACAAGGGGTTTTGAAAGTCGAGGGAAGAGTCAATCAGCAAGGTACCAGCGGTGCTGCTACTAACGATGTGCAGACGGGCAAAACTAGACTACAAGTCAATATTTCAGTAACTGCTTCTAACATTCCCGATGTGCCATTCCCAGGAGTTTGGTTGAACAATGGAAATGCGGGTAACTCACAATTTTTTCAGGCAAATGGATTATTGAGTCTTCCTGTCCCAAACGCTCTAGCTCTAGAGATACAGCCTAATTATCCCACAGATAGAACTCCCCAAACAGCCCCACGAACTTCAATCCAGATTGCCAGTTTTCTCCCTCCTCAGCCTATTTCTTTTGCTAACGAAAATCTAACTGCTCGATCCAATCGTGGAGATGTTTCATTACCAGCCACTGGCGATGTGTTTACAACCGAAACTATCGATGGTGTGTTGATGAAAGTTTATCGATATCCATCTGGCAGTCTGACTTCCCGTAATGACATTGTGGTTAATTCAGTTAATTCGGAGGTTATTAGTGGAGCAACGACGCTACCGCAAAAAGTCATCGTCTATTTAGATGGAGATATTGATTTACAGGGGAATGGCGAGATAACACATCAATGTAAGAAGACTGATGGGAGTACGGCTAGTATTTGCGACCTGAGTAATTTTCAAATTTATGGTTACAATCCTAATCCTACCAGTCAACCTCGGAAGATTCGCACTAAAGGTACTTTTGAACTTCAAGCGTTTATTATCGCGCCTACTTATACTGCTTGTGTTAGCGGTGGTGGAAACGATGGAGGATTTAAAGGTGCTATTTGGGTAAATAGTTGGAATGAAGGTAGATGTGGAAACGATTCGGGTCGGCCTCGGCCAGTAATTACTCAAACTGGCACTTGGGGGCAAGTGGTTCCTTTCCTCACACCGCAAACTTTCCCACCTGAAATTGGGGTAATTGGTAATCAAGCAATTAGTACTAATTAACTTTATTAATAAAAAATATTTCTAGAATTATATTTTCTTGATTCCTATGAAGCTTGCATTGTGTACGAATAAAATAAAGACAGCTCGACAGGGATTTAGTCTGTTTGAGACTGTAATTGCAGCAATGATTTCCTTAACGTTTATTAGCTTGGGCGGTAATTTAGTTTTGACAGCAAATTTGTATAAAGTCGTTGCCAAGAAAAATCAAGCAATGACCGTGCTAATTCAATCCGATCTAGATGGGATTAAGGATCGAGCTAGTAAAATTATCAAAGACGATAGTAAGTGCAATCAAACTAATGTCAACAATGGATATGCTAACGATTTAAGATCTAAATTAGGTACAAATGCACCGATAAATTTTCAAATACTAAAGAATAACTATACAATGATCCGCACGATCGATCCAATTGCTAACGCAGATATTCTACCCATTAGCTATTTATTTACTCGTCAAGGATCTACCACTTCTGAATACAATCTTAATATAGAAATAATTCCCAATGCTGCATTTACTTGTCCGAGACCGATCTAATCATAGATATATTCAAGGTTTTACGCTAATTGAAATATCGGTCGTGTTAGCAATGATTGGGGTTTTGATTGCGTTGGCAACTCCGAGTATTTTAGCCACATACGCTAGGACTAAACTGCTCAATTCCGTAGAAAAGTTGAATGACATTTTAGACTTATCTCAAGTGAAAGCAGTTCAAACAAACAAGAAGTGTCGGGTATATATTCCTAATAACACTCAAATTGTAAGTGAATGTATAACTGCCGCAGATAATACGAGTTTTAGTATTGCTGGTGTGCCTGATGGATTACCATTAGTTACCCTAGATAATGGGATTACGATGACTAACAATTTCGCTGGTTCTCCGCCTACAATAGCTTATAATTTCAAAGGAATTACCCAAGCTGTTGGAACGATAGTTTTATCATCTAATCAAGCATCTTTGCAAAAATGTTTGACGATCGATAGTGGTGTTGGATTAACTAGGATTGGCACGTATGTTAATAATATTTGTGAATTAATTCAATGAAGATATTGAGGATAATGAAACGACCGAAACTGGATCGATTTTCGCCGACAGATTCCCGCTCTGCCGGATTTACATTAGTCGAGCTACTGGTGGCGATCGCTATTACAGGCATAGTTTCTACGATGATTAGCTATGCGATCGGTTCGATGGTTTCTTCCAATCAGAAGTTAGGCGTAGAACAAAGCCGTCGAGTTGAAATTAGTCGCGCGCTTGAGCTGATTTCTACTGATATTCAAATCGCTCAAGTTATTAATCCAGCCGCAACAGTTCAGGCGGCAATTACTGCTAGTAATAGCGCAAATGCTTTTAATCCAGCAAGAAATTCATTAGATACTCCAGTTTTATATTTAGAACTGCCTAAGACTTGCAGTGGTGTCCCCGAACGAGTCATCTATAGTATTCGAGCTAAATCTGCTGGGGAGCAAAGATTTGGGCCGAATATTATCTATCGTTATGGTCGGATTGCTAATGAAAATGGCAATATCGATTGTGCTTCTACTCCGGTTCCTAGTGCTGCAATTGCCGATGCAATAACTGCGGCAAATATTACCCCAACTTGTAGCTCTCGAGCAATTAATTCGGGCACAAATGGGTTCTATAGTTGCGTGAGCGATAATCAAGCCAGTATCGCGATCTTTGGCGCAGTCAGTAGTGCTAATACTTATGCATTAAATCGCATAGTTAAGAGTGGATTTGTGCCCCCTGTGCCGACAGCTAGTGACGACTGTACAGTACCAGATCTATTGACAACACCAAAAACTCCGAGCGAAGCCAACACGACCATACTTACGCCGTCACTACCATACAAAGGCTTATCCGCCGCAGGCATCGCTACCACTGGTGGTTCTACTGTAATCAGTCAAACACCGTCAGCAGGTAGTAAGATACCTTGTCTAAAAGGATTGGTTACTTACACATATTAGATCTGCTCGGTCGTTAATCAATAAGAGGCTACGCCAACCATTAGTAAGGTTCAAGTTAAGGCTCTGGGATCGTTACAGGTGAAATAGCCATTGTGGTAGGCTAAATAATTAGCATCTTTACACCACACTCTATGGCAATCGCGATCGACTTTGGGACTAGTAATACTGTCATCAGCCGTTGGAATGCCGCCACACAACAAGCCGAAACGGTGACATTACCTGGGTTATCGCTCGTAGGTGGTATGAATCCACCTTTGATTCCCAGTTTGGTATATGTCGAAGATGGCAGTACAGATCGAGTCTTACTAGGTCAAATGGTACGCGATCGCGGACTGGATCTCCAGAGTGACAATCGTTATTTTCGCGGCTTCAAGCGGGGAATTGGGGCACAGATTCAGGGATTTTTGCCGGAATTAGATGGGGTATCGATGACATTCGAGCGGGTAGGCGAACTATTCCTAACTGGAATCATCAAACAGTTGCAGCAGTCGCTAGATGTGGGTGAATCACTAGTAATCACAGTTCCCGTCGATAGTTTTGAGGTGTATCGTAGTTGGTTGAGCGGCGTATGTAAAACGCTCCCAGTCGATCGAATTCAACTCCTAGACGAACCAACAGCGGCGGCGTTGGGATATGGCATGACGGCAGCCCAAACGTTGCTAGTAGTCGATTTTGGTGGGGGTACGCTGGATTTGTCGCTGGTACAGTTGACAAAGCAAGTCCAGCAGGGGAAAAACCCCCTGGGCTTCTTGTTGAAGTGGGGGGAGAAATCTCTAGCAGCTACCCAACAGCCCCAGTTAGCGCGGGTAATTGCCAAAGCAGGGCAAAATTTGGGGGGAACGGATATCGATAATTGGCTGGCGCAGGAGTTGGCGCAGGAGCAAGGGGTAAATGTAACGCCATTGATTGTCCGGTTGGCAGAGAAATTAAAGATTCAACTATCTTTACAAACTACGGCGACGGAAGTATATTTTGACGATCGCACTTTTGATAGTTATGAGTTTAGTTTGACACGCGATCGGTTCGAGGAGATTTTAACAGCTCATCAATTTTTCGATCGCTTGGATGAGTCGATGATGCAAGTACTCCAACAAGCTAGAAGACAAGGAATTGAAACTAATAATATCGATGGTGTGTTATTAGTTGGCGGTAGCGTCCAAATTCCCGCTGTGCAAACTTGGATTCGGCAGTATTTTGATGAGAGTAAACTGCGCCAATCCAAACCATTTGAAGCGATCGCGCACGGTGCTTTACAATTGCTGCAAGGGATGGAAGTCCAAGATTTTCTCTATCATAGTTATGGCGTTCGCTATTGGGATAAGCGACAAAATGCTCACAATTGGCATCCAATTATTCAATCGGGACAAGCTTACCCGATGTCTGAATCCGTCGAATTAACCCTCGGCGCATCGCG
>JAJAZF010000149.1 GCA_026785875.1 Chamaesiphon sp.
TAGGGGCGGGTTTATGCTAATAATTTCCGCCAAGCACTACTAAATTAGAACAAACCCGCCCATCCTCACCAATATCTGTCGAAGCTTGCGCGCCGCCTCGGCGGTCGATTCATCCTCAAAAGATCTCAAATGGGTTCTATAGAAGATGTACTTTGTCGATAAATTCGTTCTAACAGAATTCTAGATCGATCGCCGATCTAGAATTCTGTTAGAACGAATTTGACTATCAAGTCAAATAAACACGATCGATCCATTCCAATATCAGCGATCGAGATTGAGTACGCCAAGATTGATAGAACAAGCCGAAGTTATTGCTCCGAAAAGGTTTGTCTGTGGGCATTTACCCACCCTACTTCTACTACTCTGCAATAATGTATTCTAGTATTATTCCTCGTCTTCCTCAATAATTGGGTCTTTACAATGCCGCTCGTTCACCTGAATAAACAGATCGCTTTTCTCCTCCAAGAAATCTCGTTCGTAATAAACGCGATTTGATGGATGAGTTGCTATGTACTCGACTATTTGCCGTTCTAGTTCTATTAGATCCGGTTTTTTCTCAGGTCAGATCCAGCCTTGCGCCCTATAGTATTCTGGCATATTTCTTCTTTGTAACAAACGTCCGTAACTTGGATTAGATTCATCTTCTTGTAAAGTCCAATCTCTAATTAATTCTCCTCGTTTATTCCACTCCTTTTCCCAAATTCTTACTGACTCTTCTTCAGAATATTCCTTTTTCAATACTCCATTACCATGCCAAATTCTACAAAGTCCCACATCTCCACCATTTTCCGCAGGTCTTTCGTATTCTAAATTTCCATTTTTATGCCATCCTCGACGAAATCCCCATGTTAGACCATTATAGTAAGAATCCTCGCTTAAAATCTGTCCAGTTTTATAGGAGATAAAATAAGCGATACCAATAAAAGGTTTACCTTGATAGGTAAGCTGTTGCAGATCGTTCATCCCTAAATTGTTTCTATTAATTCTAATTAGCATGGACTTCCTCTTTGATCGATATTTGCTTAAAAACTGTCCTTCACAATAATATTTGGATGATCTCACTACGTTCTGCACAATTTGGCTGCGAACACTTGTTGATAGATCGCTAATTGATTTAATACCATTAGTTAGGACTTGACAATTACTACATCTAATCCAACTTTGTTGATACTGCCTCTATCTTTCAGAACCTATATTATATAACAACATATCTTTTAGTACATCTTCTATATGAATGGATTGAAATAAGTGCCTATTCTAGCTGGCAAACTCTTGTGTTGTCTGTAGAAAAAATTCTTAAAGAATTTGGAGAGAATTATGCAAGTAATTTTGTCTAGTTACTTAATTTGACCGATCTCCGTCTCGATCGTAATCAAATCATTGATGTTAAGCCACTGGCAAGGCTGAATAGATTGACTAAGCTCGATCTCATTGGGAATAAAATCACTGTCAAAGTTTGCCCAGTCGAGCCAGAATCTATTTGTGAATTTTAGGTGCGATTACCTCTCGGCACGGCTGCACCAACGCTCAATTTTAATCTAACTGCGATCGATCCCGATCGGAACGGCGATCTGTTTGTTATGGCGAGTAATTTAGTTGAATTGCGTCGTGACAGTTATTTATGGACTTACTTGGTTGTGGCTTACTAGCTCGCTCGAAGTCATCAATGAATGCTTACCACGCGAGTTTGGAAAGGTCGATCGCGATTAAGTATTATATTCAGTGACGATCGGCTACCAAAACAGTTATAACCCAAATGAGTTGTGCAAACTTCATCCAGGTTCTAATTAAAAATTAAATTTATCAATGATGTTTTTTCACGCCTTCACCTTCAAAAGGTTGGGTACCAGTTGCAGGATATTCGGACTCGATCGTGCCATTTTAGACTTTCCACGAATTAGCTACCATAATTCCTACTAGAGAAATACAGACAACAATCGTCGTCCAAAACCATCCTTCCTCAATTGCACCTGCTTCAACTGCAAAATAAATCGCCATCGGCATTGTTTGTGTCTGCCCTGGGATATTTCCTGCCAGCATCAATGTTGCGCCAAACTCGCCTAATGCACGAGCGAACGTCAGTACCGTACCTGCAAGGATACCAGGCATCGCTAGGGGTAGGGCAATGTACCAAAAAACTGCTAGTTCCGATGCACCCTCACATCTTGCAGCATCCAACAGCAAGGAGTCAATCTGCTCGAAGGCTCCTAAGGCTGCGCGATACATCAATGGAAATGACACGACGAGGGCTGCTAAAACTGCTGCATACCATGTAAATACCAGTCGCAGATTCCATTGTGCAAGAATCTGTCCCAACACACCATTTTTTCCTAGCAAAACTAGCAATACAAAGCCTACAACCGTCGGCGGTAAAATCAATGGTGCAATTAAAAATCCTTCGACGATCGATCGCGCCTTGCCTCGATAATGATACATTTTGTAAGCAACGCTCGTGCCTACTCCAAAGGCGATGACAGTCGCTAGTAGCGATACTTTTAGAGAAATCCAGAGTGGAGATAGATCGGGGATTAACATTTATTGGCGGAGCCTCTTGCTGGGAGGATCGAGGTTAGGGTGTGGCAATCCCAAATCCATATTTTTTAAACACAGCTTTTGCCGATTTACCTTGCAAGAATTCAACATACTGTCTAGCAGCTATCGACTTACTCGACTTTAAGACCGCAATTGGATAACGAATTGGCGAGTGCAGCTTTCGATCGGCAATTTCGACAACCTTGACTTTATCCGAACTTTTAGCATCGGTGATATAAACAATACCAGCTTCTACATCACCCGTTTCTACGGTAGTTAAAACAGACTTAACATTATTGCCCAGTACAAATTTAGATTTTACTTGTTCCAAAAGTCCTAAATTTTTCAAAACCTCTGTTGCATATTGTCCCGCTGGAACGGTACGAGGTTCCCCAATCGATATCCGCTTGATTTCTGGCTGAACGAGTTGTCGAAAGCTAGTTAAACTAGTAGATTGTTTGGGCACAATTAGCACTAGTTGATTGGTTAATAAATCTATCTTACCCGATGCTAATAATCCTTGCTTTTGTAAATCATTCATCTGCTTGTCAGCAGCCGCAATAAACACATCAACAGGTGCGCCCCGTTCGATCTGTCGTGCTAAGACACCAGAGGCGGCGAAGTTATAGTTAATAGTCTGGCTGGGATTAGCTCTAGTATAAAGTGGCGTAATTTCTTGCAGAGCTTTCTGGAGGCTAGCTGCTGCTGCGACCAAAATTGTCGATGTTGGTGCTGGGGGCAGTGCTATCTGCTGAGTGCGTAGCGCAGTTGAAGTAAGTTGGGCAGCGGCAATTAGCAGTACTGTTACAAAAACGCTTAACAGTCCATGCCAAGACTTTGTACGCATATGGAAGATATTTTCAAATAGCACAGCAGGATTTCTCCATCATAACTGTACCCGCGCCATTAGCCGCTGCTTGATGGTGGATTCGCCTTTGTCACCTGCCCACTTGGATATTTTGGGAATACTGGGGGTAAAGTTGAGCTGATGGAATTAGCTGTGAATATTTATCGTGCTTTGTGACGATCGATCGCGACTAATTAGATCATTATAAATATTCACAACTTTGATAACCTAAAAAATAGATGATGAGTACTGCTCATCATCTACCTCCTAAATTAAACCTGGATTTATCGACGATGTTTTTTTTCGATCTCGCCTTCAAAAGGTTGAACACCAGTTGCGGGGTATTTATTTCGATCGAGTCCGAAGATTCTCTCAGCCGCATCGGAAAAATAACCGATAAAACGTTCTAGCATGGTGGCAATTCGCATAATTTATACCCCTGCATTTATCTAAACTTTTAATCTGATCTCCTCTACCTATCATCATAAGTCTTTGTGATAAATCTTGGTTGTTTATGTAAGGTCAGCTTAACTATCTCAA
>JAJAZF010000150.1 GCA_026785875.1 Chamaesiphon sp.
CATGGTATTTAAACCTCGTCGCTCCGGTGGCGGTAAACCTTCCCCACGTCAGGGAGATCGTGACAATTCGGGTAGTGGGGATCGCGATTTTCGCCCCAGCCGGAGTTCGGATAGTAGACCGAATAGTTCGGACAAATATCGACCCAATGGCGATGCACCGCGTCGCAGTGAAGGGGGAGACTCAGGTTTCCGCGCCAAACCAGACGATCGATCGGATCGTCGTCCCCGCAAAACCGATGGCGCAAATAACTTCGATCGCGATCGCAGTTATCGTCCCCGCCCAGCCGAAGGGGGATCTAATTTCAATCGCCCCGACAAACCACGATTCGGCACAGAGCGACCAAGTTTCGGTGCTGACAAACCCCGCGAGGAACGCCAGGATTGGGGTGTACCTCGTCCTCAGTCCAGGTTTGCACCGCGTCCAGACAACGATCGGCCGCGTCGAGATGACTCTTCAGGAGATCGTCGGGGTGGCAATGGAGCAGATCGCGGACGTGGAGAGCGTCCCAGCTACAATCGAGATGAGCGTCCCAGCTACAATCGGGAAGATCGATCGTCCACCTTTGGGGATCGCCGCCAAAACGATCGCCCACCCGCTGGAAATCGCAGCGATTCATTCGGTCAACAAAAAGAGTGGCGCGATCGTCCAGCCAACAATCGGCACAATCGCGGTGGTTGGCAAGATCCACCCGCACCAGAGATTACCGAAGAAGAAGTTACCGACTACCTTTACGGGAAGCATTCAGTCTTCACCGCGATCGAAAAAGAACGCCAAATCAATCGGATCTGGGTACTGTCCAAACTCCGCCATCATCCCGCCTTCTTTACACTCATCGACCAAGCCAAAGCCAATGGTACCGTCGTTGATGAAGTAGATGCACAGCGATTGGGCTACCTCGCCAATGGCGGCAATCATCAGGGGATCGTCGCCCAAGTCGCACCCCATGATTACCTAGAAATAGAAGAGTTAATTAGCCGTGCATTAGCAACTTCCGACCATCCCATCATCGTCGTCGCCGACGGGATCGTCGATCCCCAAAACCTCGGCTCGATCTTGCGGACTGCTGAAGCCATGGGCGTTCAAGGTGTGGTGATTCCGCAGCGTCGAGCGGTTGGCATCACTTCCACCGTCTTGAAAGTAGCTGCTGGAGCATTGGAATATATCCCCGTTGCTCGTGTCGTCAATCTCAGTCGCGCTTTGGGTCAACTCAAAGAAGCCGGATTCTGGATTTATGGCACCACTGCTGATGCCGAGCAAGCAATCTACACCGTCGATTTTACAGATCGCCGTCCGGTGGTGCTGGCAATTGGCTCTGAAGGTGATGGACTGAGTTTACTTACTCAAAAGGGTTGTGACCATTTGGTTTCGATTCCATTGAGTGGCAAAACACCCAGTCTGAATGCCGCAAATGCCGCAGCGATGTGTTTGTACGAAATATCTCGCCAGCGTTTGTCAAATATGTTACGACTATCTGAGCGTTAAGCAGGTATTTTGGGATTATTTAAGATCTAGGGTCTGAAATTTTTTCCAGTCCATCAACTTATCAACCTCCTTTGAATCAGCGGAATCTACGCCAATGAATATTCAAGATATCTGGAGCAGTTTGCTCAACAAGATCGGACAAGCTTGGTGGGTCGAAATCAGCACAGAGCGACCTCACTGCACCTATTATTTTGGACCGTTCGCGAGTGCGGTGGAAGCTGATACTGCGAAGGCGGGTTATATCGAGGACTTGGAGGGTGAATTTGCTCAAGGTATTCAGGTAGCTATCAAACGCTGCAAACCCGTACAAATAACGATCGATTATGAAGCAGCCGCTCAGGATACTTATAATACCTCTAAAAGTTCGATGAGCGGTCAGTTTGGGTAAGATCGATCGCCAGCTCAATTAAGAAATAGCTCTGACTTCTTGAAGAAGTCAGAGCTATTTCTTAACCAGCTTGGGAGTTGCCATCAGTAAAAAAATAAGTATGATGGAGACATCCCGATCGTCCTAACAATTTCAAGTAATTTTATGTAGATAAATTAAATTTACAAAGCTTTATTGACCGTAGAAATATCTAAATATTCTCTGTTTTTTAGATATGATTCAATATTTTGTAATATTTGTCTCAAGTATCTAATGACCTTACTCTTTATTACCAGAAGTTCATCCGCAGTTTTATCTCGCCCCACTTCTGTAAAAGACTTAAATCCATGTGCTAAATCGTTTCTGTTTGTTTTAACACTTAGCAGATCTAACCCGTTACTAGTTTTCCTAGCATCAGTCGAATATGAAAATCCATATTCAATTGCAGTATCCTTAATCTTTCGCGCATCGATGTTACCCGAAAATAAATCTTGATTGTCAAATCCCACAGTAATAATGTCAATGGAAATTGCTGTTATACTTAAATGAATATCATTTAGCTTTCTCTTTCTGAGATTTTTTAAAACTATTTTCTTGAGTTCAGGTCTAATTAGATCGTAAGAAATGCCTTCATTTTTTAGTTCGTCGAAAATTGCTTCGATTGCATTTCTCATCGTTGCTTCTACTAAGTTGTAAAGTAGTAGAAATCCACTTGCCTTTAGTGTCCTTAATAGATCGGGAGCAATTTCTTTTATTTTTGGATTACCTCCCCTACCTTCCATTCTTAGCTTAATACTTTCTTGTTCTAAGTTTTTGAGGAAAATAAAGTATTGACTGACTTCTTTCGACCGTTCATTAAAATCTTGAAATAAGGGACTAGTCATGGTCTATCTAGAAGCCGATCTCGTACATACTCAATTCGTCTAACCACAGTCGGTTGAGTCGTACCTTCTCTTGATGCGGTATATTTCTTAAATTCTGGTGAGTCAACCCAACTCATTGACTTAGGATCGAGCGCACTATCTTCTCTAAGGGCAAGCGTAACCCCTACAGAAATTGCCTCGAACCAAATTCGAGTCGGCATAGTATGTCTTTGACTTTTCCGAAATCCGTTTGGAAAATACTTGTCCACGAAGTCAAGCATTGTCTCAAAGTCAGCTCGCATAGCTTCACGATTGAAACTACTTTTATTATTTTTTCTCAAATAGTCATTAAGAAAATTATCTATTTTGCCTGTAAATTCTTTGTATTCATGTAAGTATGCAAAAAACCTTAACACAAATTCTTGTGGCTCACGTCTGCGAATTAATGGATCTGTGAATGGACACAACTTGCGAAATTTAGGATAGTTAGATAACTGTTCTATAAATTCAAGGAATGGACCATCGTAAATACCTCTACGTTTCTCCATGTCATTTAGTTCGACACTCCCATTGTTAACTCTCTCGAACATATCTCGGCGGATATCTTCGTCGGCTTTTTCCGTCAGTTGAATCATTCTGATGGTCGTTCTCTTGAATCGTCGCTGACGAGGGGAAGCCAGATCGTCAAATCTAAAATTATTGAACTTCTTTAATTTTTCAAGAGCCTCAAGTCTGAACTCATTGTTAAGAAAACCAGCTAAGGTACGGATACGCTGCGTCCCATCGATTATTTCTAGGCGTGAATCATTATCTTCATCAGAAATATCAGCTACGAAAATATATGGGATCGGCAAACCCAAAAGCATAGATTCAATAAATTTTGATTGTCTGATGTTATCCCAAGCCATTTCTCGTTGATAGTCAGGAATAAATAATTCGTTTGTATCATCATCTAATCCATCTGTATACTTTTTGACAAGTATTTCAATTGGATACTCTAGTGTATTATAGTCTATTGGTTTCTGCTGTTCGCGCAGCTCTTCCTCAGCTTCATCTCGTTGTTGAGCTGTAATTTCTATTTCTGATGGTATGTTGGCAACTCTTGGCATATCCGCTCCAATCTTGACGTAATGATAATATGGTTCAGCAGATCGATAGATTCAAATATTTATTATTTTAATCTTCTGCGAATAACTCTGCCTAGATTGGCATGTTTATTAATCTAATTGAGCAAAAATCAAAATCTATCCCCTTAGTACGATCGAGGCGTATATACCCAA
>JAJAZF010000151.1 GCA_026785875.1 Chamaesiphon sp.
ATACAACAGCGACTATACCAAGTCCCTATTTGTCGTTAGCAACCAGGGGATCGAACAGCAAATTCTCAAGACTAATGGCTCGATTTGGGATGCGAAATTTTCCCCTGCCAAAGATATCATCTATTGCTTGGCTACCGAACTGAAAACCAAAGATAATAGTAGTCAAGAAGAACCATATTTAACCGCGATCGATATCAAAACTCAAAAAGTATTATTGATGACGCTGTTGCCAATTCAGCAGGGTATTCAGATGAGTTTAGCACCGGATGGATTAGCCGTGATATTCGATCAAGCAGATAAAGGTGAAAGTGTCGATCGAATTATTCAAGGTGGAAGTAATGGGATCATGTGGCTATTACGCATTCCGTACAATATCCGCGAACTAACTACGCCGATTAATCCAGATCGATTACCCTTTTCCGGTTGGCATCCCCGGTGGCTATCTTGAGAGGAAGTACCTCTAAACCCTACAGATCCTTCAAGCAAGCCTTAACAAAGGTGATTCTTACCAATGATCGAGGGTTTAGAGCCTCCCGCCTCTTTAGGCGGATTGTTTTTAGAGCGGGGTTTAAATCCCCGTCATCAAAACTTCGCTCTCTTGATTCGCTAAACCCTCGGGGAACCCGAGGAGCGCGAATCGCTGTCAACACTTCGACTACGCTCAGTGCAAGCTGTCAACTGTCAACTGTCAACTGTTTACCTGACACTAATGCCGATCTATACGACAATAATATAGGCGCGGGCTGCTCTGCTGGAGGTGTACCGCCGCTGATTATAATTAAATTAAATTAAATGTATATTGCTTTAAATTGGTTAAAAGAACTAGTAGACTACGAACTCGCTCCTGAAGATTTAGCGAAAACCCTGACTCTGGCTGGATTTGAGGTTGAATCGATTGAGGATCGGAGCACTTGGGCGGATGGGGTAGTTGTCGGGCGAGTGCTGACGCGGATTCAACACCCCAATGCTGATAAATTAAGCGTCTGTACTGTCGATGTCGGTGATGAGGAGCCGCTACAAATCGTCTGTGGAGCGGCAAATGTCCGCGCAGGAATTCTGGTGGCTGTAGCTACAGTGGGTACCTATCTCCCCAAAGTCGATCTCAAAATCAAACCTGCAAAACTGCGGGGCGAAAAGTCGGAGGGGATGATCTGTTCGCTCTCAGAATTGGGGCTAACTAAGGATTCAGAGGGAATTTATATCTTCGGTGACGAGGATTCCGACACGCCCGCGATTGGTACTGATGTGCGATCGCTCTTGGGCTTAGATGATGTCATCCTCGATCTATCTTCCACCGCCAATCGCGCTGATGCTCTGAGTATGGTAGGAATTGCCAGAGAAGTCGCGGCTTTAACTGGGGGAACACTGAAGTTACCTAGCGTCGATCTGACAACTATTCCCACTCAACCGCAATTAACCGTCAGTGTCAGCGAAGCTCAAGCTTGTAATATTTATGCAGCGACATCAATCCAAGGTGTCGAAATTGCCCCGTCTCCTCAATGGCTGCAACGTCGCTTACAAGCAGCCGGAATTCGCCCGATTAATAATGTGGTGGATGTGACTAATTACATCCTGCTAGAGTGGGGACAACCTTTGCACGCTTTTGATGCGGACAAATTGCAAGCAGTTGGTGGTAGTGAAACGATTCAGATGGGTGTCCGGTATGCCGAGAAGCAAGGCGAGACACTCAAAACTCTAGATGGGCAATCACGACAATTGCAGGCTCAAAACCTCCTAATTACCGCTCACAATGTCCCTGTCGCTCTTGCAGGTGTCATGGGTGGTGAAAGTACAGAGGTATCTACAGGTACCCAAAACATCGTTTTAGAAGCAGCGATTTTCGATCCGGTGGCGGTACGAAAATCAGCCCGCAGTCAAGGTGGGCTACGATCGGAAGCATCGACTCGCTACGAGCGCGGGGTAAACTTAGCAGAACTGGAAACAGCTACCCATCGCGCGATCGAGTTAATCGTGCAACTAGCTGGTGGTAAGATTAGCTCTCAGGCTGTAATAGATCGTCGCCCCGATTTAACTCTCCAACCTCGAACGATTAAGCTGCGATTGGAACGGTTAAATCAGATTTTAGGGCCGATCGATGATGATGGCGAACCTGGGGAAATGAGTACCGAAGATGTCGAGCGGACGCTGACAGCATTGGGATGTCAGTTGACAGTAACTGAAGGCGATATCGAAGAAACTGTCTGGAATGTCGTAGTACCACCCTATCGTTACCGCGATTTGGAACGGGAAATTGACTTAATTGAAGAAGTCGCCAGATTGTATGGTTACGATCGATTTATGGATACGCTCCCATCAGAATCTACGGCGGGTTTCCTGTCGTTAGATGAGGAGCTATTGCGGCGAATTCGAGCAGCTTTCCGCGCTGTCGGCTTAAACGAAGTGATTCAGTATTCTTATGCACTGGAAAAACTCAATAATGGTTCGCAAGTAGAAATCGTCAATCCGATGTTTACTGAATACTCTACCTTGCGATCGGAATTAATCTCTGGTTTAATTCAAAGTTTCCAAACTAATCTCGCCCAAGGTAACGGCGCACTCCAAGGCTTTGAAATTAGTAAAATCTTTGGACGCGACGAGACGGGACTAATCGAAACCGACGTATTAGCCGGAATTATCGGCGGCGATCCAGGGATCGGCCGCTGGACGACTGGTGGTAAGCCTCAACCCCTATCCTGGTATGAAGCCAAGGGGATACTAGAAAGCGTCTGTCACAGCCTAAAAATACCTGTAGAGTATCAAGCCGATCGATCCGATCCCAAGCTGCATCCAGGGCGCACAGCCTCCTTATGGTTGCAGGGACAAAAATTGGGTTACTTCGGGCAATTACATCCCCAACTGCGTCAGGAAAAAGATCTCCCCGCTGCGGTATATGTCTTTCAACTCAACCTCGATCCGATTCTGAATTATCTCGCAGCAGAAGAGCGGTTAGTGCCAGTATTTAAAAACTATTCTACCTTTCCCGCATCCGATCGAGATATCGCTTTCTTTGCATCTGTAGATCTATCTTTAGCCGACATTCAGAAGTCGATTACCAAGGCTGGCGGCGAGTTATTAGAAGCGGTAGAAGTCTTCGATGAATATCGCGGTGCTAATGTCCCAGATGGACAACGGAGTTTAGCAATTCGATCGATCTATCGGGCACTCGATCGAACTTTGACTGATGCAGATGTGGAGCCATTACAACAGAAGATCAGAGATGTTTTAGTCGAGAAGTTTCGGGTAACTTTACGGAGTTAAATAGTTGACAGCGGGGACGTTCTAAGTGAGATTTGGGTAACTCGATCGAGTTAATCATTCGAGCGGCTAGTTCTGTCCCGTGATGTCGCAATTGTTAGCTCTAATTTTCGGTTTAATTCATCGAATCGCTGCTCGATTTTTAGCTCCAGTCGATCGATTCGCGCCTCCAATCGTTGATAGAGCCTTTCCGCTGGAGTATCAACGATTTGATTCATCTGGTCTTCAAGTGCATCGATCTCATCATATACATCGTCGAAAGAAGAATTTACTTCTCGACCTGTCAATTGAGTATCTTCAAGCCTAGTTAGTCGTCTTTCTAGCACTCTAAACTGTCGATCTAGAGAGTGAGATCGATCGTGATGTTGGTTGGTTTGCGTCATGAGGCTTAGATCCTAAGTTTTTGGTTGAGGTAATCTCGTTAGTTAGTTACTAGCGTGGGTACTCTTATTTTATAGTCATTCCCATCCCCTATTTTTTCTGTATGAAACGGCTACAACGTTACCTCGTCATCATAACTGTCGTTGCTGTCGTTATCATCGGGATTAGGTTTACTCAAGAGCTAGAAGACTGGAGTAAACTACTGACATATCAACCGCCTTCAGAGATTGCTAGACTAGCGACAACTACGACGATGACGGATACCGCTCGTCGATTATTTTATGTCAATCAACCGACGATCGAAACTAGAAAATCATCCCTCAATCTCTGCAAAAGTTCCGAGCATACAATTGTGCTGGGTTGCTATGTCGTTAGTAAAGGAATTTTTCTGCAAGCGGTACCCGATCCTCGGTTGCAAGGAGTGATGGAAGTCACGGCAGCTCATGAGATGCTGCATGTAGCTTATCAAAGAATGTCCCTATTCGAGCAATCACAACTCAACAAGCAGCTCCAAGCAGTATTAAAGCAACTTCAAAATCCCCGCATTCTCAAGCTCGTCGAGACATATAACGACCAAGATCCGCGATCGGTAGATAATGAGCTACACTCAATTTTGGGTACAGAGATGCGAAATCTCAGTCCTGAATTAGAAGCACATTACCGTACATATTTTACAGATCGATCGACGATCGTGGCGTTGTCAGAACGGTATGAAGGGGTATTTACGACGCTGCGAGATAAAGAAAAGACTCTGAGCCAACAGTTGCTGACGCGGAAATCAACACTAGCGCAACTATCAGCGCAGGTAAAGCAGGATGCTGAAACGATCGAATCAGAACGATCGAATCTCCAAAGTTCGATCGTCAGTAACCCCAATAGTGATTATAGTTTCCGCGTCTCTAGTTTTAACGATCGAGTCCGAAACTACAATCAATTAGTCTCCCAACTTAGAGAGCAAACCGACGCTTACAATCAACTAGTAACCGAGCATAACACCCTCGCACTGGAGGAAAAATCTCTAGTTGAATCCCTAGAAAACAAATCAAAGCAGCAAGTTGCGAGATAATTTACTGATGTGATTCGTAAAATTTGCCCTCACCCTAAATCCCTCTGCTGAGGGCTATGGTGTACACACCATTGCTAGACTTCTGCAAATGCAGACGCTACGCGAACGGTTGAGGTTGATTTACCCCCCCAACCCCCCCTTATAAAGGGGGAGGCTCTACTTCCTCCCCTTATCAAGGGGGGAGGCTCTTACTCCCTCCCCTTACCAAGGGGAGGCTCTTGCTCCCTCCCCTTGATAAGGGGAGGGTTGGGGTGGGGTAAAAGACTAAGCAGCAACTCTAACCTCCAACCCCCAACCCCTAAAAATATTGGATCGCCTGAATATTATCGCCCAACAATTTGCTGCATCTAGACTGATTACCAATGTTCGCGCCTTTGGAAGTGGCAATATCAATGATACATTTCTCGTCACGGTGGATGCAGCCGAACCTCATTTTGTACTGCAACGGATCAATACTCATGTCTTTCAACAACCCGCGCTGGTGATGCAGAATATGCGAATCTTCACTCAGCATGTATATGACAAGTTGCAGCATGAAATGAATCCGTCCGATCGTCGCTGGGCAGTACCACGAGTATTATTAACGATAGACGATCGCGACCATTGGGTAGAGCCTGACGGTACATATTGGCGGGCGATTAGCTTTATCGATAGTTCTGCATCGCTCGATACGATCCAAGATCTCGAACATGGGCGGGAAATTGGCTATGCTTTAGGCCGATTTCATCACCTAATTAGCGATTTAGATCCCGCACAATTGGCTGATACATTGGAGGGGTTTCATATTACGCCCCAATATCTGGAATATTACCAGCGGGTGCTACCGACATATACTGGCGCGATCGATCTGGAAGTAGATTATTGTCTCAAGTTCATCCAGGAGCGGCAAGAATGGGCGCGAGTTCTAGAAGATGCTAAAAGTGATGGTAAGCTCCCATTGCGTCCGATCCACGGCGATCCAAAGGTGAATAACGTGATGATTTGTACCACCACCCAACAGGCGATCGGGATTATCGATCTCGATACGGTCAAGCCAGGACTGGTACACTACGATATCGGCGATTGTTTGCGATCGGGTTGCAATCGGCTCGGTGAAGAGACGACAGCATGGGAGCAGGTACAATTTGACACGCAAATGTGTCGGGCGATGCTGGAGGGATATCTCTCCCAGACTAGCGGTTTTCTAACCAGCGATGACTATGAATATCTATTCGATGCGATTAGATTAATTGCCTTTGAATTAGGATTGCGATTTTTTAGCGATTACTTGGCGGGAAATGTTTATTTTAAAGTCAAGTATCCAAATCACAATCTCGATCGAGCATTAGTTCAATTTAAACTTACTGAAAGTATTGAAGCACAAGAAACAGCGATTCGATCAATTATTGAGGATTTGCGATGAGTAATTTTAGCCTTATTCCTTTTGCGTCAGATGCCTTACCAATAATTGAGATAGTCGGTAGTATCGATCGAGTTGATAATATCCTCTCGATCGAGTATCAACTCCTGGGCGATCTGGATTCAGTAGCAATTGCATCACCCGCAGTCGCACCTAGTCGCAAGTTTGAACTGTGGGAAGCTACCTGTTTCGAGTTCTTTTTCGGGGTGCTGGGCGATCGGAATTATTGGGAATTCAATCTCTCCCCTAGTGGCGATTGGAATGTTTTCCACCTCGATAGTTATCGCCAGGGGTTACGAAATGAAATAGCATTTACAACGCTACCATTCGATCTCGATCGATCTGCAAATTCTTTGAAACTAAAATTAGGATTCGATCTAAGTCAAATTATCTCAATCGATCGTCAATTAGAAGTCTCAGTCACGACTGTGATTAGATCCACCCAAGATGAACTTAGTTATTGGGCATTGACACATTGTGGGGAAGAAGCTGATTTTCATTTGCGGGATAGCTTTGTAATTAAACTCTAAAAATTAATTAAGGAATGAGAATTTAATCATGTGTAGGTGGGCACTACCCACCTACTAGGTTTCAGACTCTTAGATCGATCGTGTAGATCGCGATTAACCTTGTTTAGTAGGCGTTGATGGTATTGGTTTCACCACAGGTTTAGTTGTTGGTTTAGCCTCAACTTTAGGTACTGCTCCAGCAGCTTGAATATTTACTTGGTCGATCGTTTTGAGGGTACCATCGGGTTGAACTTGCCAGATATCATAAGTACCGACGACATCGCCTTGAGCGTCGATATCGACATTCCCACTCGCACCTTGATAATTAATTTTCTTGCCAGCTTTGAGCAGGGTAATCGCTTGACACAGATCGGATACCTCTTCTCCAGGACCGCCAGCAACTTCACGCAGCTTACTAGCAATACCTTCGCCAGTATTAGTTTTAGCTGATTGCGCTGCTAGCATGATGAGTGCCGTAGCATCCCATGTGTGTTGGAGATAGGCTGTGAGTGGTTTTCCGGTAGCCGTCCACTTCTTATTAAAGTCTTCTAGAGCTTTGCCATGTGCCCCAGGAACGGTACCGATCGCCCCGTCAATGATAAATTTACCATCTGCTGACTTGCCGACCTGATCGGGGAATTTTGGCGAGTAGGCACCGTCGGGGAGCATAATTGTCACACCTTTGCTCAACCCCTGTTCGTAGGCATCTTTGAGCAGGATCGAGCCAGTATCGGGATAGACGAGAGCGGCGACAGCTTGGGGTTTACCTTCAAAAGCGGCTTTGACTTCCGATGAGAAGGTGGTACCTTTGGCATCATAGCGGGTGGGTTTGGCTTCATTGGTGACGGTACCGCCCAATTTTTTGAAGGCGGCGACAAATTGCTGCTCAAAGCCGACACCATAATCATTATTAATCGCGATCGTCGCAACTTTTGTAAACCCTCTCTTGATGGCTAACTGTGCCATTGCTTGGGCTTGATAAGTGTCTGGTGGTGCCGTCCGCGCCCAGTAACCTTGATATTCACCTTTTTTGGCTCTGTCTGTAAATACGGGACTGGTACTACCAGGAGAGACGATCATCACCTTGTTTTTAGCCGCAACAGATGCCGCAGCGGTAGAAATCCCACTCCCAAATGCGCCAACTACGCCAGCAACTTTGTCTACTTCGGAAAGTTTCGTCATCGCGGCGGTACCCGCACTAGGATCGCTTTGATCGTCTTCAGAGACGAGGGTGACGGGTGCGCCATTGATCCCACCGCAACCATTGACGGTTTCTACCGCTAGTTTAACTGCATTGGGCAGGGGTTGCGCGATCGAGGCTAAATCTCCGGTATTAGAGAGGAGGGAGCCAATTTTTAAGCCTTTGCTATCTCCACCACTGGGAGCTGAAGTGCTAGCTGTGGGGGTAGTTCCACCCGTTCCACTTGTCTTTGGATCTGTACAACTTGTAGCTAATAAACTGGTAATAGTCGTCAGTAATGCCATGACTACCGCTAGTTTTGGCTGGATACGTCGATCGGGTTTAGTCATAATTTTTAGGGCACTCCTCAGATAAAACGGTTACATCTACTTAGCTAAAATTAGAGATGACCATTGCCGTTGATGTTATCACTTTTGATGTAAGTTCCAAAATAGTGTCTCTTGCTATGCTTGAGATCGCATCAAAAATTGAGGGTAGGGGCATATATATTGCCCCTACCCTCAATTTTGCCGTTCTAAAACTAGCTAATCGATCTCACAATCTGAATTAAGTACCAGAAGTCCAGGAGTTAGCATAATCGATTTGATCCGCAGTCAGACTGTCGATTTGGATGCCCATCGCTTCGAGTTTCATCCGGGCGATTTCTTTATCGACAGCGACAGGGATCGAGTGAATCCCCGCCGCGAGTTTACCTTTGTTTTTGACTAGAAATTCGCAAGCCATCGCTTGGTTGGCGAAGCTCATATCCATAACTGCGCTAGGATGTCCTTCTGCTGCTGCGAGGTTGACTAGACGACCTTCACCGATGACGATGATAGACTTACCATTGTTGAGTTTGTACTCTTCGGTAAAGTTACGGACTGTGCTGACACCGGATGATTTGCTAGACAGAGCTTTGAGATCGATTTCGATGTCAAAGTGACCAGAGTTACAAACGATCGCGCCATCTTTCATCACGTCGAAGTGTTCGCTGCGGATGATGTGCTTGTTACCAGTAACGGTAATAAAGATATCTCCAACCACCGACGCTTTTGCCATTGTCATCACGCTAAAACCGTCCATGACGGCTTCAATTGCCTTGGTAGGGTCAATCTCAGTCACGATCACATTTGCACCCATTCCACGGGCACGCATGGCGGTACCTTTGCCACACCAGCCATAACCAGCGACGACGATGGTTTTACCAGCAAGGAGAATATTGGTAGCGCGGAGGATACCATCAAGGGTGGATTGTCCAGTACCATAGCGGTTGTCAAAGAAGTGCTTGGTGTCTGCATCGTTGACGTTGACTGCGGGGAAAGTTAGTACGCCAGCTTTGAACATTGCTTCGAGGCGAACGATACCTGTAGTGGTTTCTTCGGTGGTACCGATGAGTTCGCTCAGTTGAGATTGGCGTTCTTGAACCATGGTAGCAACTACATCACAACCATCATCGACGATGATATTTGGGCGGTGATCTAGTGCGGTTTGAACGTGACGTTTGTAGGTAGCTTCATCTTCACCACGGAAGGCGAATACTGGAATCCCATAATCTACAACTAGACTAGCTGCAACGTCATCCTGGGTGGAGAGGGGGTTACTAGCAATCAAAATTGCATCAGCACCAGCCGCTTTGATCGCGATCGCTAGGTGAGCGGTTTCAGTGGTAATGTGGCAACAAGCGACGATGCGAATACCTGCCAAAGGCTTTTCTGCTGCAAACCGATCCCGAATCTGACGCAGCACGGGCATTTCTCGTCCCGCCCACTCAATTCGTTGCTTACCTAGAGGCGCGAGCGATAAATCCTTGACTTCGTGTTTCAGTGCAGTTGCTATCATAGATACCGTTTGTAAATATATTTAAACTTCGATCTTTCCTAAGGTTACAGGAAATCCTCGAATTTATCACTGCTAAAAATTACCGCCTAGTACCACCACCAAACAAAACCGCCCATCCTCCCTCATATCTGTCGCAGCTTGCGCGTCGATAGACGATGCGCGATTCCTCGTGAAAAGATCTCAAATGGGATATCTATCGATTCCCGATTCCCACCGCTGCGGATATCGATGATAATCCTTGCGTCTCTAGCTTTGCTAATAATCCAGTCAAAATCCGATCGACCATCCAGGGACCATTATAAGTCCAACCTGTGTAAACCTGAATCAGACTCGCTCCAGCGGTGATTTTCTCCCAAGCATCATCAGCGGTAAAAATCCCCCCGACACCAATGATTGGTAAACTCCCACCCGTTTGCTGATGGATAAAGCGGATGACTTCTGTAGACTTTTGGCGAACTGGTGCGCCACTGATGCCACCTGCTTCTTCAGTGACTTTTTTGCCTGTAGTTGCAATCGTTTTAGTAGTCAATTGAGATCGATCGATCGTGGTATTTGTCGCGATAATTCCAGCTAATTTCGATGCTTGTGATAACTCTACTATCGCTGAGATATCTTCCCATGCTAGATCGGGGGCGATTTTCACTAAAATTGGTTTTTGACCTTGATTTTCTTGTTGTAGTATATCGAAAATCACCCGCAAAGGTGCGATCGCTTGGAGATCTCGTAAGTTGGGCGTATTCGGCGAACTCACATTAATTACGAAATAGTCACCCAGATCCTTTAACCGTCGAAAACTCCCTAAATAATCTGTAGCTGCATCTTCTAACGGCGCAATCTTAGACTTACCCAAATTAATCCCGATCGGGATGGTAAAATCGCTGTGTTGACGCTGTTTGAGTGCCGCCGCCATCGCTGCACTACCCAAATTATTAAAACCCATCCGATTTAACGCTGCTCGATCTTGGGGTAGTCGAAATAGACGTGGTTGAGGATTTCCAGGTTGAGGATGGTAAGTAACTGTCCCTAATTCAGCGAACCCAAATCCTAAATATTGCCACATCCCTGCGGCAATTCCGTCCTTATCAAAGCCAGCAGCTAAACCGACAGGATTGTTGAAATTTAGCCCAAACAAAGACTGTTCTAATTGTCGATCTGCCCGACAAAAATACTGCTGAAAGCTGGCTTTAGCAAGTTTGGTCAGGGGGGATGTGGGAGTAGAATCGATCGAGTGTAATAGGGCTAATGACTGCTTGTGGACTAGTTCTGGATCGGCTTTGAAAGCAGAAAATAATAAGGGGCGAACTGCGAGTTGATAAATATCCAAAGTTTTGTTTTTGTCTTACTTGTTAGTCGGATCTAGCTGAGGAATCGATCGACCAATTCCAGCAATTTTCCAGAGACTTTGGGATACTTTCATGACAATTACTCATGCGATCGAGTCTGGTGATATTGGTACGTTAGTTTTAACATACCAATATTCAGTCATCCCAACTAATGATACCTTAGCCCTGTGGATTGGGTAATGTTTTCATCAGGGTTGCCATTTCGATCGCATTGAGCGCGTAACCCCAACCGTGATTACCTTTAATTCCCGCCCGCTCCAAGGCTTGAGTCATCGTATCTACAGTCAGTACCCCAAAGATAACTGGCGTACCGCTTTGAAATCCTACCGCCGCCACACCTTTGGCAACTTCTGAGGACACATAGTCAAAGTGGGGAGTATCGCCGCGAATTACCGCACCCAAGCAGATAATCGCATCATAGCGACCAGATTCTGCCATCCTTTTCGCCACCAGTGGCACCTCAAAGCACCCAGGCACCCACGCATAGTCCACTTGAGTACCATTGGGATCGACATCAATTCCGTGGCGTTTGAGACAGTCCTGACAGCTATCTAGAAGTTTATTAGTAACAAGGTCATTAAATCGACCGACGACGATCGCAAACCGTAAAGAACTATCACAGACGAGAGTGCCTTCAAAAACTGACATTTAATTATGAATTACGCGTACAACTAGATAACTCTATTATAAAGCTGTTAGAGAAGGTTACGAGCGGCTGCAAGCGAGACAATGTAATCGTCTGAGCAGCCAACCAGCGCAATCGGCAATCTAGACTACTAGGAAGTTTAGGACACCAACGACAACTACTAGTAGCATCCAAGCTCCTGAGCCAACGAACAGGAGTTGCTTCGAGCGATCCCAGTTTTGTGGTGCTGCATAAGCAACAGGTACGCCCACGATCATCACAAACGATAATAAGACTAAGGCAAATAGTGCCAGGTTAAAAACTACAATCATTATCTACACGCTCCCAAAACAGCAATATTTAAATTCAGCTATTAAAAATTTAGCATTTCTTTGGTGTGGTTGCTGGTTATTTATCGGTTGAGATCTATAATATATTCCTGGGAGGGTGATGCTGTTCCTCTTTGATGACAATATCTCAGAATTCTCTCACCCTTAGTTCTCCTTGCTAGAGAAGGGAGCTTTGGTTCAAAAGCCCTGGGGGAGGGATTTCTAGTGGATCGGATTCACTACCCGCTCGAACTGGATTCGATCGCGTATACTGGCACCTGAAGAAAATAATTTCGGTTAAATTCCTCTTCCTCGATCGCTGCAAAGAATTTTTGGACTGTAACCAAAGAGTAAAGATCTACCTCGTGAAATTTTTGATGCTGAAGCAATCCTATTGTCACTAGACTAGTTTGATTCTCAACTGATATTTGAAAGCCAATTTCTACTAGAGCATCCAAACCTAATCTTAATGCTCGATCGCCGATCCCCATTTTTAGTTTTAACCGCTCTAATTCGATGTTTTTACCATTATGTGCTAGATATTTAGCAACACCAACTAGCTGCTGCAATATTTCTCGACTAGTCGCTAAGTTTGTGGATTGGTAATTGAGAGCTAATTTACTATCTGTCAGGATGGCTTGGCGGCAATAAGATTGTAATTCACTCCAGTCGCTAGGACACTCTTTGACCCAGACAATCGATCCTGACTCAGTGAGCGTTGAATCAATGGAAGCCTGACGAAAATCGATTACTTTGAGTGGCTTTTGACGATCGCTAAAACGAGGTTTAAGAGTCTCTGGCTCAGAGACTAAGGCTGGACGTACTTCCACTAGTCTAACTTCAAATCTCTTCTGATAAGAATTAAAATCTAGTTCGACGATCGCATCACAATTTACGCTCGGAATCTCATATTCGTAATGTCCCCACCAAATCCCTGGAAAGCCTTTGGTGCTAGTAGCATCGACGATCTCAAACTTAGTCCGAATGTATCGAACGGTGTTACCTTTAAAATCTTCAATATTTTTATTTTTTACATCCTTAAACTGGCAATTTCTAATTAATAGCTTGGGTGCTGGGTTGCCCATACCATAAGGTTCAAGTAATAGTAAATCTTCAAATAATTCGCGTCCGCCAGATGCGTGTAATTCCGCACATGTGATGATTAAATCGATCGCGATCGAGGGTGGTGGTAGTTTGCCAATTTTAGCCTGGAGCTGTTGATTTATTGCTTCAGTGAATACTGAGATATTCTCTAAATTTATACTCATCCCTGCTGCAAACGGATGTCCACCAAAGCTATTAAGTAAATGAGCTTGAGAATTGACTAATTGATAAAGATCGATATTTTGAGTCGATCGAGCAGAACCTCTAGCAATTTCAGGCTGTTTATTGTCTAAATTACCGTCACTGTTAGTGCTTAATAAGATTGTCGGCTTACCATGTTCCTGAGCAATTTGTCCAGCAACTAATCCCAAAACTCCTGGCGACCAATTGCTATCTACTAACACAATTACTGAGGTAGTAGATAGATCTAGATCTGCTAATTTAGCCTGAACTTTGAGCGTCGTATTCTTTTGCAATTCCTTCCGCCGCGTATTAGCTAATTCAGTTTCACCCGCTAACTCATGGCATCGATCGATATCCTGACTAGTTAATAGTTCCACCCCAAAACTAGCATCACCATGAATCCGACTAATTGCATTAATTCTGGGTGCAATCCCAAACGAAATATCTGTAGGTCGATCGCCACTACGTTTACATAACTTTAATAACTTATGTATCCCAGGACGAAAGCCGTCAATGTCTGCTTGATTTTGCAGTGTCAGCCGTTTAATACCTACCTGTGCGAGATAGCGACAATCCCCACGTAATTGCACCAAATCGGCAATTAAACCGATCGCGACTAAATCTAATAAATATTCTACAGGCTGCTGAGGAATATCTGGTAAAGCTGAATACAAAGCCTCTACTAATTTGTACGCAACAGCCACACCAGCGAGATTAAATAATGGATGCTCAGGCTCAAAATAACGCGGATTAATAATTGCCGTCACAGGTGGCCGTTGCAGCGGTAATGTATGGTGATCGGTGATAATTACATCAACACCTAACTTTGCTGCATATTCAACTTCTTTAATATTTGTACTACCAGTATCGCAAGTAATCATCAAATTTACCCCTTGCGCCGCTAATCTCTCAATCCCCACGAGATTTAACCCATGCGATTCCTTCATCCGATCGGGGATATAATAACTGAGCTGTTCTCGCTCGAAAAACTGCCCCAAGCCGTCCCAAAGTACGCTCGTCGCCGTTACCCCATCCGCATCAAAATCACCCCAAATAGCGACCTTTTCACCGTGGATGTATGCTCTTTTTAATCGCTCCACCGCCGCAGTCATTTCAATCCCAAAAGCCCAGGGACTAGTCGGTTGATATTTGTCACAATCTAGATATCCAGGGATGCAATCTCGATCGCGTATCCCCCGCTGCCATAATAATTGGGCGGCATATTTACCATTAACAGTCGGTTTACACGATCGCACCGCCGCAACAAATTCAGCGGGGATGTCTAATTGAGGTGGGAGTTGCCAGTCTAAGCTCATATTGCACCGTCTTTTATAGCAATCCTAGACTATTTCTGAGAGTATTACTAGACCTGGAATGAAGTCGTGTGCTTGCTGTTATCATGGAAGCATAAATGTATTAACAAGTTGGCTCAATATGGGCAAACTACAGAAGCTCATCGAATTATTTCTCCGATAGCCACCGGAAGTAAAATTTACTGATGTATGCTATTTACTTGAAGCATTTGACTATAGCGAACAGAGATCTAAAGGAAGTCATCATACATTTTCTAATCCTGACGGAAAAACGATTGTGATTCCTAAAGTCGGAGGTACGAGGGTAAAAAG
>JAJAZF010000152.1 GCA_026785875.1 Chamaesiphon sp.
AGGGCATTGTCCCAAAGCAACCGCAGCATCGCATAATTCCGCTTACCCATCACTGTCGTTCGATCGATCCCATCGATTAATAACTGAAATTGCTCGATCGAGATCCCCCGAGTATCCTTGTAAGTCTGAGCCTTCACCGACTTAATATCATCCAATCTGAAGGCACATAGTTTGCGCTTGGCAGCATGAGTGACAAACGACTTCAACGCTGCCAGCCGCGCATTCACCGTTCCCGCAGACAATTGAGCTTCGAGCAAATGTCCCCGATAAGCAATAACATACCCGATCGCCTCCCATTCGGGGAGTTGGAGAAAAGCTAAAATCGTCTCTGGAGAAACCGATAATTGGAATTCGCGCCGAAAAAAGTCTCTGAGTCCCGCTGTATAGGATCTTCGCGTAGCTGGGGAAATCTGGAGTTGAAGAAATTCATCCCAGACCCCCGATTCAACTGGTTTGACAGTCAACTGAGTCTCAATCGAAGGGTCTGAGGCAATAGAACTGGTGCGGACGATCTTAATTGTGGGAAGATTAATCAACTGTACTCACCATCCACTTAAAGATTCCTAGAATTCGGTCGATCGTCGTTAAGACGACGCGCAAGCATCGAGTAACATTATCACCAAATCTACACTAAAGATTCTAGTGGCTCGATCTCAATTTCGACACTATGTTTAAAACTAATACCCAAAGCACCAACAACTTTCATCAATCTCTCGAAACTGATAGCATGATAATGATTGGCTTCATAACGTTGAATTTGTTGTTCCTGAGTATCAATCTTTTCTGCCAGCTCTTTTTGAGTCATTCCCGATGCAATTCGAGCTTTAATTAGGGCTGTCGGCAGCTCGTTGAAGGATTCGATCTGGAATACTGCAATCCGACCGCTTTTGAGTTCTTCATATTCGGCAATTTCTTGTTTTAAGGTACTAATTATTTGATTATAGCTATTCTTTTGAGATAGTATTTGCCGAGGATGCAAATTGGGATCTTCAAGCTCGACACTAGCTGATACCTGTTCTAATTCTCTTAATTTAGTTTGGGTAACTTTATACTGACGTTCGTTTTGAATCATGGTCTTTGACTCCAATTTAACTAATTAATTCTCTTGGATCTAGAGCGACAACTCCTCTGGGATTACCTTCTTTATCAGTTTGTAAGAAGCGGTCGTAACCAATTGTCGGAAATAGTTCTCCACAGAAGACATCCTGTTGTGAATCGGTGTCTTCAACAAATAATGCATCGAGTAGATCGAAATCGAGTCCAAAATTATCGTAATAAGCATCGAAATCACGAGGTTCTGCTTTGGCCGAGATGAAGCTACCACCAATAATGACGCGGGTACAACCAGCGATTGCTAATTTACGAAGGGCTGCGGCTAATCCAGTCACAATTCGTTGTCGCTGAGGATTAGTCGCAAACCGTTCCATCAACTCTGACCACCGAATTTCGTAGACTCCAGGCGGCAGATAACCCAGTTCGTTAAATGGTGGCATTCATTAACCCAGCAAAAAAAGCGTGTCATATCATGATGATATCACGCTTTTTAGGTTCGATCGATCGTGCTTGAGTACTAACCCCAGTAAAAAAAGCCGATCGCCGCTTAATTACAAATACTGACGATATTACAGACTAATGATAAGGAGCATTATCGTGACTCGTGCAACACTCAGACAAAATTTGGATTAAATCTCGATCGTGATATAATTAAGTAGTTAAAAACCCTTCACTATCTAGCAGTTAGGATGAAGACAGTTCAAACGATCGCTGACTTAACAGCTCAACAGCAGATAGAACTGCTGGCCCAAGAGCATCACCTGATCCACAACCATTCTCAACTCGATGAGATCGGTGCAACCTTCGCTCGGCTATCCGACAATGATGTTCAATTGGATCGAACTCAATGGCTGTTGGTAGAACTCAATCGCGCTGGTATTTTAACAGGCAAAGATAATACGTTACTTCACGCTCAGTATTTACAGGAGCGAGATGCGTGACCTTTGACCCCTTTGGTGACTTTAACAGCCGAGGTTACTTGCGTAATTTCGCTAGCTTTAAAGATATCTCAAAAGTTAAAGATCTCGAATATGCCTCGTTTCAAGGTAATCTCAGTCGAGCAATAAATGCGCTGGCAGATATCGATTTTATTGAGTACAAGCACGTTCTAGCGATCCATCAAACTTTGTTTGGCGATGTTTATCCTTGGGCTGGTCAAGATCGATTACTAACGGCACCAAATATTAATATCACCAAGGGCGGTTACGGGGCGATGTTTGCCCAGCCTCCGTACATCAGACGAGTAACTGATTATGCGCAAGGGTCTCGGTCGAGATCCTAATGTTATGCGCGAACAGCCTGGTCACATCATGGGATCGCTGGCTCATGCACATCCTTTTCTAGATGGAAATGGGCGCACTATCATGGTGCTTCACGCAGAGTTAGCATATCGGGCGGGAATTAGTATCGATTGGGGCCAAACTGACAAGACAGATTATCTAATGGCACTAACCAAAGAACTCAATGACCCAGACAAAGGACATCTAGACCTCTATCTCAAGCCGTTCATCCGAGAGGCAATAGAGCGTCAGCAGTCAACCTCGGCATTGAGGTCGTTAAAAGGTTTAGGAGAGACAACAACGCCAAAGAATCAGCCTGAGCAAGATTTGGAGTGAGGCTGACTTGATGCCAGCAAAAAAGTTGGATCGACATAGATTGAGATCCAGAACTATTTCGATCTCGTCCGGTCAAATATTTACATAACTAGGGATCTAGGTAATTTAGGAGACGAACTTGTGTCGAAACTATATCTGCTGAAATTGTATCGGTCTATGGGTTTTGGAAATTCAGGATCGATTTAATCTCGAATCACTCTCTACATAGACTTAATTTCCCAAAGGCAACGCTACGCGAACGGTAATACCTTCAAACCCGCATGGATCGACTCAGCACTGAATACCAAGAACTCCTTATCAGTCTCAAACAGCGGATTCGCACCAGCCAAATTCGGGCGGCTCTGGCAGTTAATCGGGAGCTGATTCTACTCTACTGGCAGATTGGGCGAGAAATTCTGTTGAGACAGTCCCAGCAAGGTTGGGGGGCGAAAGTCATCGACAGGCTCTCTCAGGACTTGCGAGGGGAATTTCCGGAACTCAAGGGATTATCTCGCACCAACTTGCTGTACATGAGGGCTTTCGCTGAAGCTTATTCGGAGGAGCAAATAGTCCAACAGGTTGTTGGACAAATTCCTTGGGGTCATAACCTGATGATTCTAGACAAGGTAAAAGACTTAGCCGCTCGGCGATGGTACGCCCAACAGGTGACAACGAATGGTTGGTCGCGGAATATACTAGCAATGCAGATTGAGAGCCAGCTATATCAACGCCAGGGTCAAGCTGTAACCAATTTTGAAGCAACGTTACCTCTAGATCGATCCGATCTTGTGAGAGCAACGCTGAAAGACCCATATCTGTTCGACTTCCTCAGTTTGGGAACAGAAGCCCAGGAGCGAGAGCTTGAGAATGCTTTGGTTCAACATATCGAGAGGTTTTTGCTGGAATTGGGCGCAGGTTTTGCCTTTGTGGGCAAACAGTTTCCGCTGGAGGTAGGCGGTCAGGATTTTCGACTGGATTTGCTGTTCTACCATCTCAAACTGCGCTGCTATGTGGTCATTGAGTTAAAGGTAGATGAATTCAAACCAGAGTACGCGGGGAAGCTGAATTTCTACCTGTCAGCGGTGGACGATTTGCTGCGCCATCCCAACGATGAGCGGACGATTGGGATATTGCTATGTCGGTCTAAAAATGGAATTGTGGCGGAATATGCACTGCGGGATATTAATAAGCCGATGGGGGTGGCTGAGTGGACTCAGGCTTTAACTAAATCGTTACCAGATCCCCTTCAGTCGAAACTACCTTCGATCGCGGAGTTGGAGGCGGAATTAGGTGCGATTGAGTTGGGAGCAAGTGGCGATGGTTAAGTCAAAACAGATTCCTGAGAAGTGTCGCCGTTGTGCTCTGTTAGGTGCTGCGGAGGCGCGATCGAGTCACCCTAGTTGTTGGGACGACAGGTTGTGCCATTCGCGGCGTTCTTATGCGCGTAACCGCGACAAAATTAATCAGAAGCGGGCACGAGCTAGGATCGAGCTAGTGCATCAGGTGGAAGTGCCCCAGGTAAGTTATGGAGTCTTGCAGGTGTGGCGGGAGTTACGGGAAGATTCGCCGATTCATGCGATCGGGATTGAGGTCTGGGATGGGAATAATAAGTTAGCAGTGGTGCAGCCAGTCCATTGTGCTGGATGGTTGCCATCTCAAGTTCATGAATATCTCCGGCAGGCTCTAACGGTATTAGATACTCAGTATGGATTTAAAAAGTTTGCATCTCAGGTATTAATCGCTCCCGAACAGTGCCCGATCCGTCCTTGTTTTCAATGCCAGCAGTAGTTGGCTTTTACCAAGTTCCTTACCCCGAATTATCTTTCGTCGCCAAGCATAATGCCCGCAGTCGTTCAACTCTCGCTTTGGGATTACCTAGATACGGCATCTAAAACTCCAGTAGATGCTGACTTGTTTGGGTTGCTCGATCGGGTAGAGCAATCGATCGAGTTGCTACCAATAAGTGAGAAGTTAGAGGTGGCGGGGGAGGCGATTCTGCGGTTGGGGGAGATTTATGGTAGTCGCTGTGCGGTAACGCTGGCGGAGATTGGGTATTTGTCTCATCCAGAGCGTGAGCCTTGTCTACCGCTTGATGCTTTCGATCTCTACGTGCGACAGTCGAGCTTTGTGGATTTGGAGCAGTTTATTGAGTCGCCAGAGTTACCAGAGGTAGAGCGGGGATATGAGAGAGGAAGTGTTGTGGTGCGCGAGCTGTCGGTAACTGAGGCTTTGGCGGAAATTGGCGATGAGGTGGTAACTGAAGAAATGAAGGTGGCGCAGGTAGCCGAATTGGTGTTGGGGATTGCTTATGGAGAGGAGATCGAGCTATGGGCGAGTCGGATTCGAGCCGTGATGGGAGAATGTAAGGAGATGTTGTTGGGGGAGTTACAGCAGCAGTCAGGGTTGAGTTTGGTGGATGTCTGGTTGGGGTTGTTGTTGGGGGATACTGGTTGTTTGCTGCGTCGTCAGTTGAGTTGTGAGGTAGAATTTAGTGTTGATTTCTATGATCGATCGGGAATTTGGGTTGTGGAGCTAGTAATAGGAGAAAAAGAGGATGAAGTTTGAGGGAATGTGGCATATTACGGAGATGGAAAATTGGGACGAAGATTATTGCAATATGGAGGTGCAGGCTTATGTTGAAATTGACGAACGAGGTGATGGTGATTTTCAGTTTGGGTTAGTTACGGGCGCAATTGATGGTGAAATTACAACAGATAAGTTAGGCGAGAAGCTAGAATTTACTTGGGAAGGTGGCGATGAGAACGATGAAGCTAATGGCAGTGGTTGGTTGAGATTGAAAGATGATGATACGTTAGAAGGGAAGATTAAAATCCACGGTGGGGATAGTTCTCTATTTTTAGCCGAACGAGCTTAAAGTGCGACGATCAAAAACCGAATTTTGGCGATCGATCGTGTGAGACGAAAGGTTTAAAAGTACATAACAAAGCAGCAAAGTGAGTAAAACATAGATGCAAGAGCGAGAAATTCAATACTTAGAAGAACACATTCCCGAACTAGCAGAATCTGCTGTGACTCAAGCTTATTGGCAGTCTCTAGCGGCTGGAAACAGCGTCCTAGAGAGTGAAAATGGCATTATCTACGAACGGTTCCCTGATGGTTCTAGTTAAGATGGTGAAAACGATTAGCCAGAGGCTAGGCTTCGCCAACGAGCCACCTACTCCAGTGGTAATCGGGGCGATCCGGAAATTATTATGAACGATCTGCTGCTCACCTAATTTATGCGAAATCTGCTCATCGTCGAATCTGCTGGCAAAATTAAAAAAGCTCAAAAGCATCCTTGGTTCAGATTGGGATGTGAAAGCTTCAATTGGGCATATTCGCCAACTTGCCAACGATGGAGACGGTTCATTAGGATTCGATTTGGGTTCAAATACGATCGACTGTCGCTATATTCCCCGCGACGAGCGAGCCAAACAAACCATCGCCGGGCTAATCGCCGCAGCCAAACAAGCAGATCGAGTCTTCATCGCCTCAGATCCAGATCGTGAAGGCGAAGTCATCGGGTGGCATATCGCCCAGGTATTGAAACTCAAACAACCCCATCGGGTAGTAGATCAGGAAATTACCGAGTCCGCAGTCAAAAAAGCGATCGCTAATCCTCGCTCGTTCGATATGGCTCTGGTAGAAGCGGGTAGGTGTCGCGATTGTCTGGATAAGCTCGTCGGCTACAAAGGATCGCCGCCAAATTAGCGGCTCAATAACGGAGCCAAAAGCGTCGGACGGGTGCAGTCCGCAACCCTCCACTTAGTCTGTCAACGAGAGCGGGAAATTCAAGCCTTCACACCGCAGGATTATTGGTCGGTATTTGTAGACTATGCCGAAGGTTTTCGCGCCTTCTACAACGGCACAGCCCAAGCTGTCTTGCCAGCCACAGACGAAGAAACTAGCGACGATGCTGGTGTTACCGAAAAAGTCGCCGAATCGACACGGGTATTGAGTCAAGCCGAAGCCGAAAGGTTCGTAGAGATCGGCAAATCCCACCCCCATCAAGTCCAAACGATCAAGGGTAAACTCGCTCCCAAAAAGCCCCCTGCCCCATTTATCACCTCATCGCTCCAACAAGCCGCAGGAGCGCGCTTAAAGTTCAGTCCCGAACACACGATGTCAGTCGCCCAGAAGCTGTATGAAGCTGGACTGATTACCTATAGAACCCATTTGGGATCTTTTATCGATCGGCTAAACTAAGTAGTAAATGGGATACTCAAGCAGCTTAACAGACAAAGAGTGGGAAATCATCGAGCCGTTACTACCGAAAAAGAAGAAGACGAGACCGCTGATTTGGA
>JAJAZF010000153.1 GCA_026785875.1 Chamaesiphon sp.
CGATCGGGAGAACGCGTTTTGCACCAGCAATTAGCCCCAAATAAGCCGATTTTGGTGCAATATGAATCATGTTAATATTCACAATCGCCGTAATTGGCTCTTTTGATGATACCAACCACTCAGGACTACGAGCATCGAGATCGATCGGGGGATATATATTATCCCATGGCGCGGACTGTTGCCATGCCACGATACTCGCTCTGGCATCGGGATTGGGATCTGAGGGGAGCCAATAGCGCGGCGCGAGGTGGGGAGCCATAAACACCGCATGTTCGCCAGTCCCGCTAGAAATTTCCAGAATTGTACCTGTAGGTGGTAATACTTGGCGCAAAACTGCAAGGATCGGTTCGCGATTGCGTTCGGTTGCGGGTGCGTACCGCCGGAGATCTGGGATGTCTGCCATCGATCCTCAACTATTGAGATTTGACTACCTTAGTATAAGCCAGCCTGCGAGTGTTAAAATCCGATAGAATAGCGGCTAAATTACGAAATTTTCGCTTTGAACCATCTCGACGCAAACGTTAGAATAAACAGACTATAGATCTTAATTATTAGGATTGCTATAGGCTAGATTTTCGCCTGCAAGTATCCTTAAACTCAGTATGGTTAACACTTCCACCCCCAAAAAGCTCGCCAAAGTAGAACATTTAAAGACAGATAGTAACTATCTGCGGGAACCTGTTGCCAGCGAACTACTCCTCGATACAAATTATTTCACTGAAGACGCAATTCAGATCCTCAAGTTTCACGGCTCCTATCAACAAGATAATCGTGACAATCGCGTCAAAGGTGCCGAAAAAGATTATCAGATGATGCTCCGCACCCGCAATCCGGGCGGATTTATCCCACCCCAATTGTACTTGGCACTCGATCGATTGGCGAGCGACTATGGGAACGAAACCATCCGCGCGACTACCCGCCAGGGTTTCCAGATGCACGGCATTCTCAAGCAAAACCTCAAGCCAGCCATCGCCGCGATCGTTCAGAACATGGGTTCTACCCTTGGAGCTTGTGGCGACTTGAACCGCAACGTCATGGCACCCCCAGCACCCTTCAAAAACAAGCCTGAATACGTCCATGCTTGGGAATATGCCGATCGCATCGCCGATCTGCTCACGCCCCATACAGGTGCATATTACGAGATCTGGCTAGATGGAGAGAAAGCCATTAGCGGCGAACCTGCACCAGAAGTAAAAGCAGCATTAGCACACGACACCAATCATACAATCTTCCCTGGAGATATAGAACCGCTGTATGGGATGCAATATATGCCCCGCAAATTTAAAATTGCGGTGACAGTTCCAGGTGATAACTCGATCGATCTCTTCTCGCAAGATTTAGGATTAGTGATTATTTCTGATGACAAAGGAGAAGTCTTAGGCTTTAATGTCTATGCTGGCGGCGGATTAGGACGTACCCATAATAAAGAAGAAACATTTGCCCGGATTGCCGATCCAATTGGCTATGTACCTAAAGATGATATCTACGATCTAGTCAAAGCGATCGTATCTACCCAGCGCGATTATGGCGATCGTACCAATCGTCGTCACGCCCGAATGAAGTACCTAATTAACGATTGGGGCGTGGCTAAATTTACCGCCAAAGTCGAAGAATATTACGGCAAAACCATCGAACCACTCAAGCAACTTCCCGCCTTTAAATATATCGATTTCTTAGGTTGGCACGAACAAGGCGATGGTAAGGTATTTCTAGGTATTTCAGTTGTCAACGGACGGATTAAAGACGAAGGTGATTTTAAACTCCGCACTGCGTTGAGAGAAATCGTGCAGACGTATCAAATCCCGATGCGCGTGACTCCCCATCAAAACGTGCTGATCTATGATATCGATCCGATCGATAAAGCTGCGATCGACAAAATCCTGATCGACAATGGCATCGAACCAGATCCACTCAAGCTTGATACTCTCGTCCGCTACTCGATGGCTTGCCCAGCCCTGCCTACCTGCGGTCTAGCAGTCACCGAATCCGAGCGGATAGCCCCCAGTGTAAATGAGCGTTTTCGCGTCCTCCTAACCAAATTAGACCTACCTGACGAGCAATTCGTCATCCGTATGACAGGATGCCCCAATGGTTGTGCGCGTCCCTATATGGCAGAAGTCGGCTTCGTGGGTATCGTCCCCGAAACTTATCAGGTGTGGTTGGCTGGCTGTCCCGCTCAGACTCGTCTGGCGCAGGTTTACACCGACAGAATGCACATCGACGATCTGGAGACTTTCTTTACACCGATTTTGGAGTACTTTAAACGCGATCGTAAGCCTGATGAAGGTTTTGGTGATTTTTGCGATCGCGTTGGCTTAGAATCCATTCGTGAGGTTTGTAAACATTAACAAAAGTTGATTTACTTTTATCATCTAGTAGGGGTAATTCATGAGTTGCCCCTACTAGATGATTCGTTTGAGTACCTTCTCAAATTTTTGCTCGTAAAACTGTCTAATAATCTGTTGTCGATCGATCCAATCCGGTAGTAAATAGTATGGGGAAATCGCCGAACATCACGATAAACAGCAGGATAAGACTCTGGGATCATTTTCTTACTAAAGTCCGATCGAGCCAACAGCATGAATACAGTCACCGTTTCAGCGAAGTATCAAATTGTCATTCCCAAGCTAGATCGAAAATAACGATCGAGAAGTATGGTATAGATCGATCGACTAGCGTGAGTTGGATGAAGTGATTATGACATTATGGTTTCGTTGGGTGCGATCGTTGGCAAAGCCGCTCCGGTGGAGCATCGTCCCCATATTACTAACAGCCTGTGGTACCAGCACCAATGCGCCTAATCCTGGGGGAAATACCCCTAGCACTGGTGGTGCAATTCCGATCGGGATTGCTGTCGCGCAGACGAGTAATGTGGCTTTATTAGGTCAAGAGCAGGTTGCTGGAGCAAAATTAGCCGAGAAATATTTTAATGATAAAGGTGGCATCAATGGCACACCAATTAAGCTGGTATTGCAGGATACAGCGGGTGACGAGCAGGGGGCGATTAATGCTTTTCAAACCTTAATTAATCGCGATAAGGTGGTCGGAATCGTCGGACCAACCCTCTCCCAGCAAGCCTTTAGTGCCGATCCAATCGCCGATCGAGCCAAAGTACCAGTATTAGGGCCATCTAATACAGCCAAAGGCATCCCAGAGATCGGTGATTTTGTAGGGCGGGTATCGGCTCCAGTCGCGATCGTCGCACCAAATGCTGTGAAAGCGGCTCTGGAAATCAATCCCCAAATCAAGAAAGTTGCGGTATTTTTCGCCCAAAATGATGCTTTCAGCAAGTCAGAAACCGAAATTTTTCAGCAGACAGTTAAAGAGCAAAAACTAGAACTCGCCACCGTCCAAAAGTTTCAAACCACCGACACCGATTTTCAATCCCAAGCGACAGCCGGAATCAATGCTAAACCCGATCTAGTCATTGTCTCTGGATTGGCAGCAGATGGTGGTAATCTTGTTCGCCAATTGCGGGAACTCGGCTACAAAGGTTTAATTATTGGCGGTAACGGGATGAATACTTCCAACCTATTCCCTGTTTGTAAAAAACTGTGTGACGGCATTTTGATTGCTCAAGCTTATAACCCAGCGCAACCTAATGCTGTGAATAAAGCCTTTAGGGACGCTTATCTGGCGCAGTACAAGAAGGAACCGCCCCAATTCAGTGCCCAAGCGTTTACGGGTGTACAAGTTTTTGTCGAGTCACTCACCGCCATGTCCAAGGCGAATCCCACGCTGAAAGTTAATGCTCAACCGATCGCCGATCTGCGGGTAGGATTGAATAAACAATTGCTGGCGGGTAAGTATAGTACGCCCCTAGGTGAAATTTCGTTTACAAAGGCGGGTGAAATTGTCCAGCAGGATTTCTATGTGGCACAGATTAAAATGGATGCCGATGGCACTAACGGGAAATTTACGTTCCTAAAATAATCTAATTTGCTACATCCTCAAAGTGGTTAAAACCACTCTCGATCATGCGAAGTCCGCCTACGCAGACTAGGAAATTCAGTACAGCTTTAGGCGGACTTCGCATCACTAGCGGCGACTTCAGTCGGAGGTAAGAAATAGAGAGCTGGTGATAGAATGTAAAACTATGACGGTATTTCTACAGAATTTATTAGGCGGTTTATCGATCGGTAGTGTCTATGCCATTTTCGCGCTGGGCTACACCTTGGTTTTTTCGATCCTGGGGATGATTAATTTCGCGCATGGGGCAGTTTTTACCCTCGGTGCTTATTTTACCTATGCTCTCGTCGGTGGAAAATTTGGCTTCAATGGCTTACTCGCAAACTTTTCGCTGGGGATCCAATTACCTTTCTGGCACGCCGCAATTTTAGCAGCAATTTTAGCAGGTGGAGTAGCGGTGGCGATCGAAAGATTAGCCTACCGCCCCCTGAGACGAAAACAATCAGATCCACTGCTGATGGTAGTTTCTAGTTTGGGTGTCGCGCTGGTGGTAGTGAATTTAATTCAATATCTAGTTGGAGCCGAAAACTATACATTTCCAGATGATATCTATGGGAGGATACCTACCGCGATTAATTTTGGGAGTGAGGCAAATCCGATCGCGATTCGGACAGTTCAGATGATTATTTTTGTCATATCAGGCATAATTCTCGCTGGATTGACCTATTTTATCACTGGAACTAAGTATGGTAAGGCGATGCGAGCAGTAGCCGAAGATCCTACCACGGCAAGTTTGCTAGGGATCGATACCGAACGATTTATCATGCTGTCCTTTTTTGTCAGCGGCTTCTTGGCGAGTATTGCGGGTACCCTCGTCGGCTCTAGTTTTGGGATTGCGGGGCCATATTTTGGGATTGGCTTCGGGTTAAAGGGTTTGGCTGTAATTGTACTGGGTGGATTGGGGAGTATTCCTGGTTCGGTAATTGGTGGCTTATTAATTGGGATGGTAGAATCATTTGTCCCCGACTCGGGGTATAAAGATGCTGTGGCTTTTGCAATTCTATTTATCATCCTCTTAGTCCGTCCTCAAGGCATCCTCGGACAGAAATTAATCCAAAAAGTATGAATGATTTTCTATCTACCTATGGCTTTCTAATTGTCTCAATGCTATTTGGCTCGATGTTGGGGATTTCCCTATATTTACCACTGATGGCAGGACAATTATCACTGGCAAGTCCTGGTTTTTATGCTGTTGGCGGTTACATTGCCGCAATTTTGTCAACGAAAGTATTCGTGACAACGGGTATGTTTCCAATCCCTTTGTTGCTACTAGAAATGGCGATCGCGGGGATCGTTTGTGGGATTTTGGGAATTCTAGTCGGAGTGCCTGCGCTACGGCTACGGGGTATTTATCTGGCGATCGCCACCATCGCCTTTATCGAAATTCTCCGCATCCTCTCCCTCAATCTTGAAATAACTGGTGGCGCAGTTGGGATTTTTGGGATTCCCCAACCATTTAATAGCCCGATCGAGTATCTGTGGATTGCCTTACCGTTACTATTATTGAGCATGGCATTTGTCTATCGACTCGAAAATATTCGCGTCGGACGCGCTTTAGTGGCAATTCGAGAAGATGAATTAGCCGCTGATGCTATGGGTATTAATCCCACTTATTATAAAGTCTTAGCATTTACATTAGGCGCGATTCTCGCTGGGATTGTCGGTGCCGTCAGTGCCCATTTTCTCAATACCTGGAATGCTCGACAAGGCACTTTCGATGCAAGTATTGTCTACTTAACTTTTGTCTTAATTGGCGGTTCTCGCAGTTTTTTGGGCGCGGTGCTGGGGGGAATGGTATTTACAGCGATGCCGGAATTGTTGCGGTTTGCAGCGGATATACCCAATTTACCGTTATTTATCGCGCAGTTTCTCAAGGATGGACGATTGATAATTTTTGGATTATTAATCGTATTGGGTACGATCTTTTTCCCTCAAGGTTTAGTACCTGCGGGGCTATTTAAGCGATCGGCCGATCGAAAGCCAAAGTCGCTAAAATAATGATATCAGACTGGAATATTTCGAGCGATTTGGTTGACAATTTAAACCGTACCTAAATCTGTGCGACTATTTTGTAAATAGCAC
>JAJAZF010000154.1 GCA_026785875.1 Chamaesiphon sp.
GCAGTTGAGTAGCGGGGGGTGATTTGAAATACGCCAGTATCTGCACTACGAACGCCACCGACGCGATTACCTGTCGTTTTGGCAATTGATTCGGCTCTAGCTTTAGCATCCTTGGTAGCTTCAGCCACCATCTCGATCCGCAGTGTACTCAGTCCGTTATAGAGATATTCTGGTGGTTCGGAAGTCAGGGGAATTCCTTCATTAATTAATTCGCTAATTTGCTGTGATAGTTTAGAGTAACGATCGACTTGGTTCGATCGAATTTCTAGTCTTTGGCTGAGTTTATAAGCGAGTGTTTTACCTGTCTCTCGTCCGTTATTAACTTCGGGAATTGAGACTGTTTCGAGAGAGTTGAGCGAAACCTCAGACTCAGGTACTTTTGCTTCTTTGAGATAACGCTCAACTCGATCTGTCCAGCCTTTGAGTTGCTGATAAGCAGCTTGAGTAGTCGGCTGTTGACTCGAAAGTGATACTCGCCAGACAATATAATCTGATTTAATCGGTCGTTTTGCCGAGCCAGTGATGAGCAAGGCATCATCGACTCGTTTGATATTCCGAATCGCCCCCGCCCACAGAAATGAACTGACAATCAGCGATAGAGATAGTAAACTTAATCCGGCAAAAAGTTGGGGAAACTGATAGCGCGATCCAGTGCTTTCCATTACTTGTGACTCACACACCCAAAAATAAATTTGTTTGGCATGATGACCATCCACCAGCCTCGATGGTACCTACAATATCCAGATCGGCCATTCCTGAAAGTCGTGACAAGTTCACCCTGTTTCCTAGATCGGCTTTCCACTCCCTAATTGAGATGATTGTCTCGATCGAGTATGACTACCTGATCGATCGGGCGATCTACTACTAACCGCTGGGCGACACCCCCAGGTAGCACACCATAAACCGCACTGCCATTACTGTAGACGAGTTGACCATCCGAGCCAACATCAAAAGCTAAGACCCCACGCGCGATAACTTTTGGTTCTAGATGAGGATATTGCTCGATCAATTCCCACGAACGTGGCACCAGCGCGGGAGAATCAGCATCTCCAAACCGCCGATTGCGCTGAATTTGGCTGCCAACATCGACCAATCTACCTAAAAATAACGTCTGCTGGGTTTTAATTGGTTGTCGTTGAGGTGATGGTAATAAAGATATACCGATATGGCGGCGGGTGAAGAAATTCAACCACTCACAGATTGCCCTCAGCAGCCGAATCGGGATGAGGATCGCCGTTGTCAGTGTTTGCGAGAACCGCACTGGCTGCCGCAGCGGACGGTAGGGACGGCGGATATAATAGAGGGTACCATCCGCAGCCATTTGGGGGCTAAGGAGGTCATATTTGGGGTCGCTAGCTAAAGTAATCACTTCTTGTCGATCGAGATCTAGTTGCTCGATCGTCGAATGCTTTTGCTCGACGATCTCACCCGTACGATCTCGACAGATGCCAGCCGACTGAAAGACGATCGCGCGACGGAAACCAGGTATCCATTTGGGCGCGAGATCGAGCGAGTCACCTTCAGTTACCTGCTCTAGCTGGACGGCATTTACAGGCATCGTCGCAATATTTGCGGTACCGTCTTTGCCGATCGTCGCACAGGCAATTAACTGATAATCGGGATGAAAATCCACTCGATCTACTTTGAAATCAGCACTGTGAAATAATCTTTTTTCTTTAGTTTTCTGGGGATACTCTGGGGGAGATGTGCCGCTAATATTGATGGGGACAAACCGTTCGATGGTAAAAATTCCCCCAACTTCTCCAGCTTCGAGGGTATATAGTAATCGATCGGCACCAGTCGGGCAAACGCCCTGCACGGCGACAGGTACAATTGTCGAGCAAGCATCTACTCTGGATCGATCTTGTTGCTGGAGATCTCCTGACATCCCCTGCATAAAACTTGCACTCAGCTTCTTTTGCTTCCAGCCATTCCGCCGCTGCATCTCAAATCCGCGCTGCTGTGCGGCTTGTCCAAACTCGCTGGCGATCGATTGGACAGTCGCCTGACCCAATTTAAGGTATAGTCTACCTCCAGATAGGTATGCAAAATTA
>JAJAZF010000155.1 GCA_026785875.1 Chamaesiphon sp.
CATCAAAAGAGCCAATTACGGCGATTGTGAATATTAACATGATTCATATTGCACCAAAATCGGCTTATTTGGGGCTAATTGCTGGTGCAAAACGCGTTCTCCCGATCGATGGTATCTTGTATTTATATGGCCCCTTCAAGCAAGCTGGAGTTCATACAGCTCCTAGCAATGCTGCCTTTGATGCTAGCCTTCAGAGTCAGAATCCAGAATGGGGGATTCGAGATTTGGAAGAAATAACTCGTGTTGCCCACAGCCATCATTTAGAGCTTCAAAAAGTTTACCCGATGCCAGCGAATAATCTTTCGGTTGTCTTTAAGGTAGTTTAATAATTCGATCGTCATACATTCAGACTTCGGCAGAGATTTTTACCCCACCCCAACCCTCCCCTTATTAAGGGGAGGGAGCCGGAAAGTCATTCACAACCTTATAAACAAGTCAACGTAAAAAATCCCCTCCTCGGAGGGGTGCCCAAAGGGCGGGGTGGGTAGATCTCCGCAACCTCCAGAAATCCCCTCATATCTCCCTAAATGTCCAACACCGACTTCCTCGCACATCTCAATCCTTCCCAACGGCGTTCCGTCGAGCATTATTGCGGAGCCTTACTCGTAGTCGCAGGTGCGGGTAGTGGCAAAACCCGCGCCCTTACCTATCGAATTGCTAATCTCATCCGCACCCACCATGTCGATCCCTCGCATATCTTAGCAGTTACCTTCACCAACAAAGCTGCCAAAGAAATGCGATCGCGGATCGAGATCTTATTTGCCCAGCAACAGGCGGAATTAAAATTTGGTAAGCCGTGGGGCGCATTGGATGAGTATCAACAAACTCAAATGCGATCGCATGTCTACAAGACGATTATTAAAGACTTATGGATTGGGACATTTCACGGTTTATTTAGCAAGGTACTCCGATATGATATCGAAAAATACCAAGATGAGAAGGGGCGAACTTGGAATAAAAGTTTTTCAATCTTTGATGATGCTGACTGTCAGGGATTAGTCAAGCAAATCGTAGTCAAGCAGTTGGATTTGGATGATAAGAAGTTTGAGCCGCGTGCTGTACGATATGCGATAAGTACTGCCAAAAATCAGGGGTTATCACCTGATGAATATAGTCGAGAGCAAAATGACTACAGAGGGCGGGTGATTGCAGATGTTTATAAACATTACCAAGATGCGCTCTGTGCTAATAATGCCCTCGATTTTGACGATCTATTATTAGTGCCCGTTCATCTATTTCGTCAAAATGCTCAAGTCTTAGATTATTGGCATCGAAAATTTAGACATATATTAGTCGATGAATATCAAGATACCAATCGGACTCAATACGATCTGATTCAACTTTTAGTTACTAATGGTGTCGATAGTAAAACTTTCGATGCTTGGGAACATCGATCGATCTTTGTCGTCGGTGATGCCGATCAATCTATTTACTCCTTCCGGGCGGCAGACTTCACGATCTTGATGAATTTTCAAGATGATTTCGGTGATAGTAAGGCAGATGATATCACCGAAACAATGGTGAAACTAGAAGAAAACTATCGATCGCGTGAAAATATTTTAGCAGCCGCCAATCATCTGATTCAACACAACACCCAACGGATCGATAAAGTTCTCATTGCTACGCGTGGTGAAGGCGAACCAATATTTTTATATAAAGCAGATAACGAAATAGATGAAGCAGAGTTTATAGTCAGTCAGATTCGGAAATTATTACGCGAAAATCCCGAACTAAACTATGGTAACTTTGCCGCACTATACCGCACCAATGCTCAATCCCGACCGATCGAGGATGCTTTTGTGCGAGCGCAAGTCCCATATACGATCGTCGGTGGACTGAAGTTTTACGATCGGCGGGAAGTCAAAGATATGATTGCATATTTACGCGCAATTGCCAATCCTAGCGATACAGTTAGTTTGCTCCGCGTAATTAATACCCCTAGAAGAGGAGTCGGACAAACGACAATCGATAATCTTCAAAATGCCGCCCATCAATTAGGCGTACCGCTCTGGGAAATCCTTAATGATGATACTTCAGTCAAAACAGTCGCCGGACGATCGTCAAAAGGTGTGCTGACTTTTGCCCAAATTATTAATAAGTGGCGCAGCGAAGCCCAAACTCGTCCAGTTGTCGAGATTGTTACCGGAATAATTGAAGATACTGGTTACGTTCACGAACTCCAAACTCAAGGTACAGATGAAGCCTTAGAACGCGTTCAAAACATCCAAGAACTAGTCAACGCGACGATTCAATTTCAGGAAGAAAATGAGACACCCACGCTCGAAGCATATCTGAGTAGTGCAGCATTAAGTTCCGATTTAGACAATCTTCAAGAAGGTAAAGAAGCCGTCTCGCTGATGACGTTACATGCGTCCAAAGGGCTAGAATTTCCCATCGTCTTTCTCGTTGGATTGGAAGCAGGATTATTCCCCAGTTTTCGATCGCTCAACGATCCATTAGCAGTCGAAGAAGAGCGCAGGTTGTGCTATGTCGGCATCACCCGCGCCCAGGAAATGTTATATCTATCACACGCGCGAGAACGTCGCTTGTATGGCTCCAGAGAACCCGCCATTCGATCGCAATTCATCGGCGAATTACCACCAGAATTACTCAATACCAATCTACGCGGTAAATCTCAAGCTCAATCGATCGCTAGAACCACCTCCAAGCAGCCCAAAACTGTCGGCAATGCCACTAGTCAAACAACAGGCTGGCGCGTTGGCGATCGGGTGATTCACCGCCGTTTTGGGGTAGGTCAAATTTCTCACGTATTTGGCACTGGCAATAAACAATCGATCGCCATTAAATTCCCCAATCTCGGTCAAAAAATTATCGATCCTAAAATTGACGGGTTACAGAAAATCGAGTAACCCAAGTCTGGCGCGATGGTGGTGAGCAACCCGAAAGTACTGGCGACAAAACAGGTAGCTCCCTATTTTCGCTCGAGGTGTTGACAAATAACGAAACTCATGGGAGTATAGTATACGTGGTCAAAAACACCAAATGCGGGTGTAGCTCAGTGGTAGAGCGCAACCTTGCCAAGGTTGATGTCGCGCGTTCGAATCGCGTCTCCCGCTTAATTGTCAGTATCATCAACAAGATTGGAAGTCTCCTAGTACAGGAGACTTTTTAGTATGCTATGTTTTGACATTGGTGGGATTACCAGAGCGTTTGACGATCTGATTTCAATGTCTCAACGCGATCGGTGTAGTGCTAATAATATTTCGACTTTATTCTTGACTAACGCTAACCAATCCGATCTTTAATCTTGTACTATCAATGGCGATAGCTATTGCTATCTTCACCGTTATTATGTGGTTATTCGACCAAGGTTAAGAACCGATCTATGGAAAATGCAAGTGCTAACCCCAGCCTAGCTAGCGTATTGCATCAGTCCGTTCAAGCTGGACGACATCTTGCGCTGACTAGTAGCAAGCAACGAGAACAGGCGATAGGCTCGATGGCGACATCCCTGCGGGGAGCTTTTCACGATATCTTGGAGGCTAACACTCTCGATCTGGAGGCAAGTCGAGACTCAGATATCTCGGAGCTACTATTAGATTGGCTGAAACTTACTCCCGAACGTCTGCAACGGTATATCGATTTACTGCATCGTCTGGGCGAACTTTCCTCACTGTATGGTAGTACAGATCTCGGTTCACCAGCAGGAGATCGCCATAGTTACAGCCAAGTTAAACCTTTGGGTACGGTAGCTTTTATCTATGAGGCTCTACCAGAATTGGGTGCGATCGCCGCAGGTATGAGTCTCAAAACAGGTAATAGCATCATCCTGCGTGGTGGCACGGAGGCACAACATACCAATCTTGCCATCTCAACTGCGCTGAGAATCGGCTTAGAGCAAGCTGATTTTCCGATAAATGCTATTCAGCTAGTTGACTCTAGTCCGAGCCTATTGTACGAGCTACTAACCCACACTCAGCAGGTAAATTTGGCGATTTGCTATGGAAGACCGAGCTTGATTCATCAAGTCACTCAGCAAGCAACAGTATCGATTTTGCCCGCCGCGATCGGTAATTGTTATTTGTATTGGGGCGCGAATGGGAATTTGGATCTAGTCCGTCACGCCATCTGCGATAGTCATGTGGGGGAACCCGATGCTGTCAATGCGATCGAGAAGGTATTGATTCATGCCGATCGATCTTCAACATCTCTGACGACACTCTGGAAAAGCTTGAAAGATAAGGGGTTTCAACTGCGTGGCGATCGAGAGTTGGTGAGCAGTTATGGTGAATACCTCGAACTCGCCCCAGATGCCCAATGGTACCAACCATATCTCCGCAAAGTTGTCGCCTTCAAGTCGGTCAAAAGCGTGGATGAAGCGATCGCCACGATCGATCGTTATAGTAGCGGACATGCTGACGGGATCGTGACAGATTCTTACTTAGAAACCCAGCAATTTGTAGCTGGGATTAATAGTGCTTGCGTATATATTAATGCTTCACCCCGCTTTTACCGTCACCAAAGAGGTAGCGATCGAATCTGGCTGGGGATGTCCAATTATCATGGTTCCCAGCGCGGCGCGATCGGACTAGCAGCATTAATCGCGACTCAACAGGTGACGATGGGATAACCGGACCCGCGCGGAGGCTAGTCCGGTAGCAGTGTGGGGTCGATTCCGCAAGGCGGAGGCTACGCCAACGGCTGAGAATTGTCGCCCAGTGGGAATTAGCGACGAGGGCGTGGTGGCGGTACGTTGGGACGATCGTCACCATTACGTTTATCTTCGCCATCAGGAGATCGTCGGGTTGGTGGCGCACTGCGAGGTCTGCTGTTGGCAGTCGGAGCAGGAGCATCATCCCGGGGGCGATCTGAGTCTGAATAGCTACTGGGATTGTGCCCATAGACATCTAAATGGACAGATTGACCGACGGCTGATGCGGCTGCTTGAAGCACCGTCCGAACTGCTTGGATATTTCGACCACCTCGACCAAAGGCACTACCTCGGTCGGGTTCCGCCACAGCCACCCGAATCCAGACCCGATTACGCTCGATCGTGTATTCACAATCGAGCGCAATCGCATCTGCCGTGCTCAAAAACGGTTGAAATAAAAATTTGACTAGTTGCTCGTAGTCAGGCAAATTGAGTCGTTCGGTCGAGATCACGATACTTTGAAACCTTTTTGCTCGATAATGTTCGCTTTTTCCAACAACCGCCGCACGGTTTCGGTGGGCTGGGCACCTTGTTGGAGTCTTCGGAGGATCGCATCGGCATCGAGACGAACTTCGTCGGTTCTGGGGTTGTAGAAGCCTAATTCTTCCAGGGGACAACCATCGCGTCTAGTTGTACTTTGCATCGCGACTAAACGGTAGCTAGCTTCCCGCTTTTTACCAAATCTTTTGAGCCGTATTTTAATCATTTTGAAGCAGTTTAACTGGTAATATTAGTGAGGTACACGATTGACCCACAGCCTTTTTAATATAACATGGCAGTTAGACAATCTGTTGAAATGTAGATCGGCGGGTTGGCAATTGGCATCCCACCAGTGATGAATCAAGATTGACACAGTAGGGACTATGAAAGTAATTGGGCTAATGAGCGGGACATCGGTAGATGGGATCGATGCTGCATTGGTAGAGATCGTGGGGATGACACTCGATTTGCGGGTAGAGTTGCTGGCTGGGGCAACTTATCCCTACCCTGAGGAGCTACGATCGCAAATTTTGGCTGTCTGTGCGGGTGAAAAATTATCGATCCTCGAACTGGCAGAATTAGATGATGCGATCGCGGCATGTTTTGCACGAGCAGCAATGGAGATTCAAGCTAGCCACCCTACAGCTAGCTCGATCGGTTCGCACGGTCAAACGGTGTTCCATCGCCCCACAACCGCCCAAAAGATGGGTTATAGTCTCCAGCTTGGGCGGGGAGAATCGATCGCCGCGATCGCCCAAATTACCACCATAGACAACTTCCGCGCCGCCGACATTGCCGCAGGTGGACAAGGTGCGCCCCTAGTACCCAAACCGGATGCTTACCTCCTGAGCCATCCACACGAGCATCGTTGCGTGCAAAATATCGGTGGGATTGGGAATGTCACCTATCTACCGCCCAATAGTCAGCCCGATTGGGAACAGCAAGTTTGTGGTTGGGATACAGGACCTGGAAATAGTTTACTCGACCTCGCCGTCACCCAACTCAGTCAGGGTGAATTGACATTCGATCGAGATGGCGCGTGGGCGGCTACAGGCAAAGTTTGTCAACCGCTAGTTCAAAGATGGTTATCACAAGATTATTTTATTGCACCACCCCCCAAATCGACAGGAAGAGAGCTATTTGGGACAGACTATCTCCAGAATTGTATCGATGATGCGAGTAGATACCAGCTTACTCCCGCAGATCTGTTGGCTACTCTGACGGATCTGACTGCTAGTAGTATCGCTGATAGTTACCGCCGATTTTTGCCACAACTACCAGAGCGAGTATTACTGTGTGGCGGGGGTAGCCGCAACCTCTATCTGCGGGAACGTCTCCAGCAGCACCTCCCCAGCCTGGAGATCGGCACTACTGATGATGCGGGAGTAAATGGAGACTATAAAGAAGCGATCGCTTTTGCCGTCTTAGCCTACTGGCGACATCACCAAATTCCTGGCAACTTACCTACAGTTACTGGCGCAAAACGCTCAGTGCTGTTGGGTGATGTCCATCATTGGCAATGAATTGGGTATATTTGAAGTAAGATCGTTTATTACCATTATCGAATTTCAAACTAGTAAATAGGTCGGTTGGTTGTTAGTAATAGTTATCATATCCGATCGATCGTCGATGGCAGACAGACGCTGAGGATGGGGACGATATTCTGGTTCGATCGACACTCAATTCGATCGCATTGTCTAAGTAAACAATAGATATTCGCTTGATTAAAATGGGAATTTTCTTGCCTTCGCTGTTTTACCTCCGAGCCAGAAAATAGACATTTTACCAGCAGACACTCCAGACTAGATAGCTCAACCCGATTGCTTTTTCGATGTTCAATTTTTATCTTCAGTTCATTAATATTATTAATTTGTTGCCAATCTCATTATCGAGCGGGATCATTAGCAAATGGAGTAATCCGTAGCTAATGTGAACCAATCCACTCCAATCGGAGTAAACGTTAGATTGGTCATGACACCTTGGAATTCGCTAGTTCCCTGCTCTGTCGCCGATGATTAAACATTCGGAAACGAAAGTGTTGTCGGTTGGTTGGGTTAGCAACCCAATCACAAGCCTTTCTAACATGGTTGAAGCAAACCTAACTATTAGCACTAGTCAAACCGACTATCTAACAAAAATGTCCAATTTCGTATTCCTAATCGATGCCAATAAAAGACCAATGAATCCGATCCATCCTGCCCATGCAAGAGAATTAATGGAGAAAGGTAAAGCCGCCGTATTTCGGATGTTCCCATTCACCTTAATCATGAAACGAGTAGTGGAAAAAATCATCACTTATCCACTCTCACTTCGCATCGATCCTGGTAGTAAATTTACAGGCATTTCGCTCGTAAATAATCGCGATCAAGTAGTTTGGGCGATGGAATTACAACATCGAGGATTAGCAATTAAGGATGCCCTTGAAACCAGGAAAGCTGTACGTCGAGGACGACGGGCGAGACATACTCGTTATCGTCAAGCGCGTTTCCTCAATCGTAAACGTCCCGATGGCTGGCTAGCTCCAAGCTTGATGCACCGAGTTTTAACAATTCTTACTTGGGTGAAACGATTGAGGAAATTTGCACCAGTCGCCGAAATTCGCCAAGAATTAGTTCGATTTGACTTGCAACAGCTTGAGAATCCTGAAATATCAGGTATTGAGTACCAACAAGGCGAGTTATTGGGCTACGAAGTTCGCGAATATTTGCTCAATAAATGGGATCGAAAATGTACTTACTGTGAAATCGAGGACGTTCCACTTCAAGTAGAACATGTCAAACCTAAAGCAAATGGAGGAAGTAATAGAATCTCCAATCTTTGTCTAGCTTGCGAGAAATGCAATCAGAAGAAAGGTACTCAGGACATCAAAGTTTTCTTGGCAAAGCCAGAACTACTCAAAAAGATTCAAGCGCAATTAAAGCGTCCACTCAATAATGCTGCTGCTGTAAATTCAACTCGGTGGGCATTGTTCAATCGATTAAAGTTAACTGGATTGCCAGTTTCTACAGGCTCAGGTGGATTGACAAAATTCAACCGGACTCGGCTAGGTTTAGACAAAACTCACTGGTTAGATAGTGTTTGTATAGGTGTTGTTGACAAAATCAAAATCTTAATCACCAAGATCTTAATTGTGAAAGCAACAGGCAAAGGTACTCGCAGACTTTGCCGAATCAACAAGTTTGGTTTTCCCTGCTCTAAGCCTCGTCAGGCTTATGAACATAAGTGGCAGACTGGCGATATCGCCACAGGTAAAGGTGTAACGGGTCGAGTAGTCGTTCAATCG
>JAJAZF010000156.1 GCA_026785875.1 Chamaesiphon sp.
AGTTTACTCACTTGTCGAAGTGACCTTTCGAGCGGTGTTAGTGCTATAACTAATATCTGCTCACTATTCACTAATAACTAATTTGTCTGACGCTTATTTGTTAGTATCTCACGGCAGTCGCGATCCGCGCCCACAGATGGCAATCGATCGATTGTCACACCAATTAAATTCGTACTTGGGGCAAGTTTCCACTGTCGAATCACCAATTCTAGTTGCTACAGCACAATTAGAATTAGCCCAACAACCGCTACACGTCCAAATTAGCGATTTTGCTCGCAATTGTGCAGAGAGTGGGATTACCCGCATGGCGATCTTGCCACTGTTTCTAATCCCTGGTGTCCATGTGATGGAAGACATTCCCGCAGAGGTAGCAATTGCCGCCCAAGAGATAGCCAATTCTGTCCCAGCGCAGTCATACCAACGGGTAGAATTAACAGTATTACCTTTTCTGGGGGAAGATCCCGATTTTGCAAATTTGTTCGCCCAGAACCGATCTTGCTTGCCAAGTCAGACTATTATATTAGCCCACGGTAGTCGCCGAGCGGGTGGAAATGCGATCGTCGAACACTTAGCCAGTAGTGTGAATTTAAAGGCGGCTTATTGGTCGGTGGCTCCAAGTTTAACCGATCGAGTAGCCCAATTGGTCGCTACAGGTGCAACAGAAATCGGCATTCTACCCTACTTCCTATTTGCAGGGGGAATCACTGATGCGATCGCTAAATCGGTTGCACAATTGAGAGAGCAGTTTCCCCAGGTAAAATTGATTCTAGGCGAACCGATGGGTAATAGTCCAGAATTGATTGCCACGATCGCTAAAATCCTGGCATCGAGCGACACATCCCCAAATTAGTGCAACCAGATAGAGGAAAAGTGACACAGGCAGTTGGTAAAGTCTATTTAGTCGGGGCGGGGCCTGGAGATCCAGGATTGTTGACACTCAAGGGTAAGATCTTATTAGAGTCGGCTGATGTGGTGGTTTATGATGCCCTAGTTAGTCCTGAGATTCTAGCTAAAATCGCTCCTCACGCAGAAAAGATCGATGCTGGCAAACGGATGGGCAGACATTCCCTACTTCAAAATCAAACTACTGAATTATTAATCGCCAAAGCTCGCGAACATGCTATTGTCGTGCGATTGAAGGGTGGAGATCCGTTTATATTCGGGCGCGGTGGCGAAGAAATGGAGGATCTGATCGCTGCTGGTATATCTGTCGAAGTAGTGCCTGGAGTTACCTCTGGCATTGCGGCTCCAGCCTATGCTGGTATCCCCCTGACGCATCGCAATTACAGTTCTTCAGTGATTTTTGTCACCGGACACGAGATGGCTGGTAAATACCGTCCTGGGGTCAATTGGAGTGCGATCGCTCAAAGTGCTGAAACGATCGTAGTTTATATGGGCGTTCAGAATCTCGATCGGATCGCCCATGAATTAATGACGGCTGGATTAGCTGGTGATACTCCGATTGCCTTGGTGCGGTGGGGAACTACACCCAACCAGCAAGAGTTGATCGCTACCCTAGAAACGATCGTCGAGCAAGTCGAACTCCACAAGTTTAGCGCACCCTCGATCGCTGTGATCGGCAATGTAGTTAAACTCCACGATACACTCGGTAGCTTTTACGCATCGAAAGAATCAATATAATTACCAGGATTGACGAGAAGCTAACTTTTCAAAATGTGCTTGAGTCTGATGAAGAAATAGTTCGCGGGGATCGGCAGCATTAGTTAGGGTAGGAACTAAGTTGCGGGCTTGAAGTGCCATGTGGACTTGAAGATGAGCGACATAATCACTCATTTCTTCACCCGAGCCAGGGGTCTTTGGGGCAGTGTGGGCGAAATTGTTCTGCATCACCGATCGCTCTTAAAAATTAAGGATTAGAAATTAACTCTCTCCTCAAAAGTTATCACACCCGATCGACTTTGGTTCGGGCTTCGCAATGAAGGTTAACAAATCGCCAGATTCAAAATCTGGAGGAAATCGCGCCAAATATTTCGGGTTGGGATCGATTGTCAGGCAATCTTGAGCCTGTACAGCGATCTGGCGGACGACAATATCAAATTTTCGATCGATCCTCTTGGAGCGATCCTCAATTCTTGTCTCTAGTCGCTCGATCCGATCTCTAAATTTCGTTAATCTCACACTCGCTCCCGCCGAATGTCTATTCAAAATCGGGCGTTGCTGAATTAAGGTATGAAACGCACAAATAGTTTTTGTAGGGGTAATGCCTCGTGCTTACCCCGCATCGATTAAGGGTACCCACAAGGGGCACCCCTACAGAGACATCATACCCCAATTCAGCAACGCCCAAAATCGCAACAAACGATAGCGATCGTCTAAAATTATTTCATGGTGGCGATAATTACCGTAATATTATCGCTACCACCGTGTTGTTTGGCAGCATCGATCAGAGCTTGAGCGGCAACTTCTTCGGTTTCGGCTTGAAGATGAATGGCGATTTCATCATGGGGAACTTCTTCTGTCAAACCGTCACTACAGAGTAAAATCCGATCGCCAGGATGGATATCTTGAGTCTGAATATTGATCTGGCGCAAATCCCGACGACCGAGGCAATGTGAGAGAACATGTCGGAGTGGATGCACTCGCGCTTCATCGGCGTTGATTTGTCCCAGTTTCATCGCCCTAGCCACCCAAGTATCATCTTCGGTGATCGGGTCTAATTTGTCACCACGGAGCCGATAGAGCCTAGAATCACCTACATGGGCAGACCAAACCATGTCATCGCGGAACAGAATCATCACCAGGGTGGTGCCCATATCGCCTCTCTGGGCGTTCTGTTCTTGGTCGGCGACAATTGCTTCATTAGCGGCAATTAGAGCTTGTGCTAGCAAGTTTTTGGTATCGGGTTCGCTGTTCCAATGTTGTTCTAAGTATGTATGCGCTGTTTCGATCGCAATCCGGCTGGCTTCCTCGCCGCCAGCATGACCGCCCATCCCATCAGCAACTATAAAAAATCGTCCATCAGGATCGATGTGATACGCATCTTGGTTGGCACTCCGAACCATCCCTTTATCTGTCAGACCTGTGAACAACGATTTCATAATCTATCTAATACCTGTAGCGATTAACGAGCCAAAAATTTAAAACCGACAGATGGAGCAAGTGCGAGTTGTTGCCAAAGATCGCTACGATGTTGCTAGCAATCCGAACCTATCAAACTTGCTGAGTTTTACCATCGATCTTATAGTACCCAAATGGGGACTAATTGTTGGTCGATCTATGACATCCGATCTTGACGATCGAGCTTCCGCATTTGCCGAAACCAGACTATCAGTGAAATCAGCGCAACCGCACCAACTACGCCCGCCGCGATCGTGTATTGATTGACAAATAGCATCGTAGCAGACAACGTAAATGTCGCAACCAAGATCGCGTAATTTGTGTTTTGCTGCATGGTACCAAGTCTGCGTAAATATCGATCGGTTTCGCTCGAACGGACTCGGACGCGAATATCACCACGTTCTAATTTGTCGATCGTGTCTTCGAGTCGTCGGGGTAATCCGAGGGCTGAACTGCCTACTTGAGCCGCTTGTCTGCCGATTTCGGCGAGGAACGCATTGGCATCGGGAGTGCTATTACCGTTACTATTCATAATCTGAAATGCAAAGGGCTGTGCCGCTTCCATAAAGTTAAAATCGGGATCGAGTCCTTTACCGACACCTTCGATGGTAGAAAATGCCCGCATCACGAAGGTAAATGTGGCGGGAAACCGGAATGGTTGTCCGTAGGCGATGTCGTAGAGGTCGTCGGTAATCTGAGCTACAGATTGGGATTCCAGGGGTTTGTCGAGGAAATTGTCTAGTAGATACTGCACCGAGCGACGAATCGGATCTGTATCTGCTTCGGCTGAGATTGCGCCCAATCCGACTAAACCTCTGACTACTCGATCGGCATTCCTTCCAGCGATTGCCAGCAGCGTATCCATCAGCTTCTCTTTAGTACCAGGGGCAATCCGTCCCATCATCCCAAAATCATAGAAGATTAAGGCTCCAGTTTTTGGATCGATCGCGACATTTCCTGGATGAGGATCGGCATGAAAAAAGCCATCGGTGAGCAGTTGCTGGAGATAGGCTGTCGCACTTTGGCGGGCGATCGTTTGACGATCGAGTCCAGCGGCTTCGATCCCTTCATAGGAGCTGATTTTGATCCCTGGGAGATACTCCAGTGTCAGCGTCCGAGTGGAAGAATATCGCCAGTAGACACGAGGCACCATGACCCAATTTTGCGCTCGAAAGTTCCGCCGGAAGGTATCGGCATTTTGTCCTTCACTGATATAGTCTGTTTCTTCCCAGAGGATTTTACAGCATTCATCATAGATCCCCAGCCAATCTCGCCCACCTTTTCCCCACTTGGGATGGTTTTGGAAATATTTAGCAATGCCGCGCAGGATTTCTAGATCGATCGTAAATAATTTATGCAGCCCTGGACGCTGAACTTTGACAACTACTTCTTCCCCTGTGAATAGTCTCGCGAGATGGACTTGTCCCAGACTCGCTGCGGCTAGCGGAATCGGCTCGAAGCTCGCAAATAATTCGGGAATACTTTTACCTAAATCTCGCTCGATAATCTCTTCTACTTGAGCATAGCCAAATGCGGGAACCCGATCCTGTAACTTGGATAATTCCTCGACATACTCGACTGGAAATAAATCCGCCCGCGTCGAAAATAGCTGTCCTAACTTGATAAAAGTCGGCCCTAATTCCAAAAACGTATCCCGAATCCAAATCGCTTGTCGCCGCCGTCTAGCGGCTTGTTTTGCCTCAGTGTAGCCACTAGGATAGCTCCACTTCTTGCCATCGATCCAGGAGCCACTCAAAAACCTTATGAAAAATGTCCAAATATCAATTTTCCGTCGCCGCTTGGAATAGTTGTTCCGGTTCCATCGATAGGCACGGCGATCGTCACTAAGCTGAGAATCTGTCACAATTTGGGGCATGGAAATAACGGACAATTCTGGCACAGTTGCCTCAGGTAGTAAAGATAATCCATCGCCATCTAGCGGCGTATAAGCTTCTTGAGTAGCAGTCACAGAATCTATTTTATGTTGTTGGGTGTGGGTTGTTTACAGCTACTCGCCAGTGGCGAGTAGCTGTTAGCTTTGATACCGATGTGCTTGAACTTCAGCTCTGAGTCTGGCAATTTCAGCTCGGAGGTCATCAATTGTTTCTTGGACATCGACGGTTTGCCCATTTGGGGCTACTGTCGTAGTGTTCCCACTATTGGTAGTTTCTCGGGCTGCGCGATCGATTACTTCTTGGGTGAAGTTCCGAAGTTTTTCACCCTGTTCGGCGTTGATTTTCCCTAGTTCGCTCAGGGTATAGGTCAGAGTCTCGCCTAGTTTATCATTGAGGCTCTGAGCGAGGGCACGACCGACAAAAAAACTATTTAGTACATTTTTGGTCATAGTATCGATGGCTACGATTAGTTGTGCTTCTGTGAAGAATTATAACGCGTTGAATGTTGCTGTTGGGACTACCGATCGGTCTAACTTTGAGTTGTAGCTCGGGTGGGGGATTGCTGTTAATTGATAATTGATAATTGATAATTGATAATTGGTTGTTCCGCTGTGGGGATTTCAACCCTTTGTACAAAGGCAATGAGTGACCCGATCCGACGACGATGGAAACGCACCAAGCAGACCCCTGATTGCGGTTAAAGAAAAAGCTGCTAGATTGGAATTGATGTAGATTTGGCTTCTGTGGAGCGATCGCTAGTCGTGGCATCATTAACTTAACATTAAAATTTTGGGCGATCGAGCATGGTCAAAATTCTGGCAATCTCTGGTAGTCTGCGGTCTAATTCTAGTAATACATCGATTTTGCGGGCGATGGTAGGATTGGCACCCACACATATCCAGATTTCAATCTACGACGGTATTGGCGATTTACCAAGTAACAAGGATCTAGATCCAACGCCTTTAGGTAGATAGTTTTTGAGGCAGGGTTTGAATCCCTGGAGCGACAACGAACTCATTACTCATTAGATCGTACAGGCAATTCAATCAATACTAAGAACTCTGGCTGAGACAGTCGATCGACTGTCTCAACCAGAGCATTAGCCTGATTGGCTGAAAACCCCCTGTTGAGATCTGTCACTCAGGCAGGTTTTGTTCCAAATTTTTAGTGAATCGTTTGCGTAGCTTCGCCTTGGCGAATTTGCTCAACATCAACAGATCTAGGCGGCATGACTAAATAAGAGATGAGTCATTTCGGCACAGATGCCCTCTAGTTCGATCCGGCTAGATTCTGGCAATCCAAAGCCGATATAGCTCAACACTTCTTCCCAGGCTTGAAGTTCTGCCATTGTCTGCACTTGGCGCAGTTTTTCGGCATAGAAGTTGTGCCAAAACAGCGGTGCGATCTGGTCGTATTTTTTCCAGCGTTTGCGCCATGCACGGACATCTCGATGATTGGGTAATGCTACTCCGACAATCGGTGGTAAGTCAGCATAGCTAACAAAAGTACTGGTTTTTTTTCCGATAACGTGTACTACATATCGCCAACAATTGACTTTGTAGATTTCGGCTGACGATCGCTTGAGG
>JAJAZF010000157.1 GCA_026785875.1 Chamaesiphon sp.
ACTCGATCGCGCGATCGATATTGGGAGGAAAACTAGTCGGGGCGAACTCGGACAAATCTCGATCGGCTTTGTTGGTTCGGCGACTTATAATATTTTACCACTAATGCTTCAACAGTTCCGCTATCGATATCCTAATGTCCAAATAGAGTTACACGAACTGACTACCGATCGACAATTAATCTGGCTGCGTGAAGGTAGAATCGATATTGGTTTAATTCGTCCGCCAATTATCGCTCCAGATCTCGCTAGTCAAGTAATTTTTCAGGAATCTTTAGTTGTCGCTTTGCCAATTAATCATCATTTAGCTGAAGCAGATTTCGTCGAGCTAGCATCCTTAGCAGTAGAACCATTTATTCTCTTTCCCCGCGAACTTGCACCTGGATTATACGATCCAATTATTGCTAGTTGTCAAGCTGCTGGCTTTAGTCCCCAAGTTGTTCAAGAATGTATCCAGATGCAAACGATCGTTAGTTTAGTATCGGCAAATATGGGAGTGTCGATCCTCCCCGAGTCGATTCAAGAAGCTCAACGTCATGGGGTAGTTTATCAACCCATTCGGGTAGGCGGTGTGAATGTGGAGCAGCTAGCAAAGATCGCTATCGTCTGGCGGAGCGATGATAATTCACCGACGATGAACAGATTTTTAGAGGTTGTATTAGATTGGTAGGAGCAATTCATGAATTATCCCTACTACTGAGATTTTACCGATTTCCTAGTAATAGATACCAGCGTCCGCGATATAATTTTACTTGTCCCTTACTCTGATATTCAATAGCGATTGAATCATCAAACTTCCTGCGGACACCAGTAGGATCGATATAAAATCCCTCCATCTTAGCATTCCATAAAGTAGGTGTGGGTTTAGTATAGTTAATTTGGCGATCTTGGATTTTATATCCGCCAAATTTACCGATCTTAGCTTTAATTTCTTTGCCAGCTAGAGATTTTTCCGGCATTAGTCGCAGGATTGAAGTTTCATTGCGATCTTCTAAAGCTAATAAATATTGTTCGACTATTCGTTCGGGTGTGGCTGCTCCATGTTTATTTTGTGCTTCACATGACTGGAGTGAAAACACGATCGCGATTAGGACGATCGATTTTAGCGATCGCCAGTACGAGAATTTATTAGGTGTTCTTACCTGCATATCAACTATCTTCTTCCCAGAATACCAAGATCGATGCGAAATCGTTTAGGTACTAGCTTACTTTCGCTTCAAGGCTTTCACCTCAGCACTAGTGAGATCTCGCCAAGATCCTAATGATAAACCTTCGAGGGAAAGTAACCCGATCGAGACTCGGATCAATCTCAATGTTGGAAAGCCAACTGCTGCTGTCATCCGCCGGACTTGGCGATTTTTGCCCTCGGTTAGGGTTAATTCTAACCAAGCAGTGGGGATATTTTGGCGATCGCGAATTGGTGGTTCGCGCGGTGGTAGCTGCGGCACGGCTGATAATAATTTTACTCGTGCGGGTTTAGTCTGATAGTTCTGGATCTCTACACCAGTGGCTAGACGCTCCACAGCCACATCATCGGGAATCCGTTCCACCTGCACCCAATAGGTGCGCGGGTGTCCATATTGAGGATCGCTGAGTCGATGTTGCAATCTCCCGTCATCCGTCAGCAGCACTAAACCTTCACTATCCCAATCCAATCTACCGACGGGATAAACATCGGCGACGGGGATGTAGTCTTTTAATGTCTGTTTACCTTCATCACTCGTAAACTGACTCAGGACACCGTAGGGTTTGTAGAATAGGATGTAACGCAAGGTAGGTTTTAGGCTTTAGGTTTTAGGTTTTAGGAAATTTTACCAAACAGCAGGGATTTAGAGCTTCCTGCATTTAAGCAGATAATTATAATTAGTCCGTTTTAAATCTCCCCAGTGACAACTTCGCTCTCTCGTTGGCGTACTATTGCCAAAGGCAAGGATCCGCCAACGCGAACGCTAACGGCTACAGCGCGATTGCAACTGTCAACTGTCAACTGTCAACTGTCAACTGTCAACTGTTTAATAAGCTGTACTTCATCAGCAAAACTGGTTGTCTGGGTGAATTCAAACGGCCCTGCGATCGATCCCCAGACGTGTTCGTCAGTGGCGATGTCGCGACCGCGATCGAGGCTAATCAGCTTGTGAGCGTCGATTTCAAAGCTGTTATCCAAATAAGTATCTTTACCATTTCGCGTTATCTTGCAGCCCTTTCCAGGCTCCACATAGCCCTTAAATGTACTCCCCGTCCACTCAGTAATCATCGTGCAACCAGGCATTTTGATAATTTTATCGCGGGTGAGCTGGTGGAACAGTTCGGGTTTGCGCGCGGCTCCATGAAATTCGGCTTCGGGTTCGATCGTATAGTGTTCGATTTCGATCCGATTGTTTACTTCGACAAACTTTAATACTCGCAACCGATAGGGATTGTGGAGCATAAAATCATAAGCCTGTTCGAGAAATAACCCCACTCCATCCAACAACTCATAAGGTAGCGGACGCATACACACCCGAATATGTGCGAAAAATGGCGGATTTTCATATGCCTGAGCTTGATTGCTAAAATCTCCAGCCATCCAGCGTACCAGAGTAGGAATATCGGTAGAATGAGTCATAGGGGAGGTCAGATGTTAGTTACTGTCGATCTTACTGGAATGCTATCTTTTATTTTCGCAACTTATGACCCAATTAGCACCGCTCCGGCTAGTTTCGCTATTACCTAGTGCTACCGAGATTATCGCTTGTTTGGGATTGACCGATCGATTGGTGGGAATTTCGCATGAATGTGACTATCCGCCTGAGATAAAAGATCGCGCGATCTGTACCTCAGCGCGACTGTCTATCCATCAGCCAAGCGGGGAGATCCACCAGGAAGTAGACAAATTACTCACAGCAGCAGTCAGTATCTATGAAATCAATCTCGATGTCCTGACGCAATTACAACCGACTCACATGATCACCCAAGATCAGTGTGATGTTTGCGCTGTGAGTTTTCCCGAAGTAGAAATCGCCGTCGCGAAATTAACCAACTCTCACCCACAGATTATCTCACTTCAGCCAGACACGATCGCCGATGTCTGGGCAGACATTCAACGAGTCGGCGAAACTCTCAATGTTGACTGGAAACCGATTGTGTCAGCTCTTGAAGCCAGAGTTAAAACCTGTCAAACTCAGTGCCAAAATCTCCTCGCCAATCCGCCGCGAGTTGCTTGTATCGAGTGGACAGATCCGCTCATGTTGGCGGGAAACTGGATTCCCGAACTTGTTGAGATGGCTGGAGGTAAACCGATTGGCGGAGTCACGGGACAACATTCGCCCCGAATAAGTTGGGATGAATTGATTGCAGCCGATCCTGATACGATTATTTTTATGCCTTGTGGTTTCGATCTCGACAGAACTCGGATCGAAGCACAACCGCTGACGGAGCATCCGCAATGGGGAAAACTTAAAGCAGTGCAATTGGATCGAGTCTATATCACCGATGGTAATGCTTTTTTCAACCGTCCTGGCCCAAGGCTAGTAGAATCGCTGGAAATCCTCACCGAAATCCTCAATCCTCAGATTTGCAATTACGGTCATCATGGCAATGATTGGATGAAAATACATGGGTGATTTTTCACCAGAATGGATCCAGGGTATTAATGAATTTAATACTGGCGAATATTATGCCTGTCATGATACGCTAGAAGCCTTGTGGATGGACTCGATCGATCCAGATAAAAAATTCTATCAAGGTGTGCTGCAAATTGCCGTCGCTTGC
>JAJAZF010000158.1 GCA_026785875.1 Chamaesiphon sp.
AAGAGCATCGATCGCAGCTCGTCGCTGAGTCCCTGTACCTGACTAAAATCTGCCCCAGCAATGCTGCTCAAATGCTCCAGTTCGATCCCAGTCAGATCGGCAGCCCGCAGATCGGCACCTTCTAAATTTACCCCATTCAACCGCGCCTGACGCAGGGAAGCCCCAGTAAGATATGCTCTCTGGAGGGTTGCACCACTCAATCGAGCATTTTGGAGATTGGCACCTGTCAAGTCTGCACCACTGAGATAGCTTCCCAGTAAATTTGCGCCACTGAGATCGGCATCGCGGAGATTAGCTGTGTTGAGATAGGCACCATTGAGGATTGCCCCAGGGCCGATCGCGCCTGATGATTTGTAGGCAAATCCTGCTGTCCAAATGGTATGATGATTATATCTGGCTACTTGTAATTTAGCTCCGGTTAAGTCTGTCTCAGTCAAATTTGTATCGTACAATTGCGATCGATTGAGATAAGCTCCCGCTAGGTTGGCACCACTTAAATCGGCATGGCTGAGATTGACTCCCCGTAAGTCTGCACCGCTCAAATCTGCACCACTAAGATTAGCTCTACTAAAATCAGCTCCGATCGAGTTTAACCCCTTGAGGTTGACTCCCTGTAACTGAGCATCACTAAAATCGACTCGATACAGATCTAACTGTGCGATCGATTGTCCAGCACGGATGGCTGCTAAAATTTCTGAAGGTGCGATCGCCAAATCGTTCACGGTTGCTTTATTTAACTCGTTATTAATAAATATATTGTATAGGTAAGTTTAGGCAATCAGTCGATCGATCTGGGTTAATTGCAACTGTCAACTATCAACACTTCGACTACGCTCAGTGCGAGCTGTCAACTAATTTAAACATGTCAATAATTGCGCCGATGACGATGATGGACTTCTTTCGCAAGAGCGAGGGAACTTGGCTTACCCTCCGCGCAGTACATCATTTCGATCTGGTGGATGATGAGTCGGGAGAATCTAATTTGATCGTGCAAGTTGTCGCCCAAAACGATCCAAAAGTTGCGGCGATCTGCGAGCAGCAATCGATCGATCCTGCCCGCGCGATGGGTGGGGGGAGATTTATGTGGCAAGCTAATCTAGATGATGAGCCGCCTAATGCCGATTATGGTGCGGTGCTAATTGATGTACCAGATGATGAGAGTAAACTATCTGGAAAGTTGATTCGAGATCGTGGTTATGTCGAAAAGATTCCCGTGATTTCTCGCTATTGGTTTGGTAAAGATGGGATTTTGACGATCGATACTGAATATGATAATAATCAGGGACAAGAACGCTGCTGGTTTATCACCGATGACTTCCGCGTGCGCGTCAGCAGTGTCCGAATGACAAATGGGGTGAATTTGACAACTTACTGCTCGGAGCGACGCTGTATCAGCGATCGTACCCTAGCGGCAATGATCGATCGAAATCTGGCTAGAGTCTAGCTCAGAGTCAATCTGATTTTCTGAATCGATCGAGTAGATTGGTAATTGGAGTAGTTAACCAGTTGAGATTTTTTTGCCGATCGAACTTTCGCGATCCTACTGAAATTGATTGTAAGTACATCGATAGTTAACAGCGCAATATCGACAATGAGGACCAGGATGAGGGGGAAATAATCGATCGAAGCAATCCGTACTGAGGTGATATTCTTGAAGTTGCTGTTGGTGTAATTTGGCAATTTGGGCTAATTTGTGGGCGATCTGGGCTAATCGATCGCTAGTGGCGGTAATGAGCGCGGAGCTAGTCATCGTCTCCAAATTATAGAAAGAAGCAACCACATCGAGATCGGGGTAAAGATAACTACAAGCTAAAAGATATACATCTGCTTGCCGCAGATCTGGATCGGCAAGTCCTGTTTTAAAATCGATGATGTGAATGCGTTCGTCGCGCGATCGAATGATACAATCAAAGGCGGCAAATAGCTGAAAATGGTAGCCTTCGACTTGCAATTCGATCGGGGGTGGAATTGGTTCATCGCCACGATTTAAGACTAAAATATCTCGATCCAGTAACCACGGTTCGGCTTGATACTGGCGCAGAATTTGCATCACTCGATCGCGTACGGTCGCAATTTCATAATATAGGTACAATCGATCGGCAACACGTTCGCACCCGCGTGGATGCTTGAGCAGGAGTGGATCTTGATGAAATTCATACACTCCTTGTTGCGCTAAATTCCCCACCTTTTGCCAGATTGTTGCGGTGACTGGGGCTATTTGTGGCGCATCGGTTCGCGCTGTTTGAGTCCATCGCAACCCTCGCTGCATCTGACAGTGCGTATCTTCCCAACCCAATGCAGGTTCAAATTGCGACCATAAATGATAGCTGGCAAAGTCCATGATAGTTGATAGTTGATAGTTGATAGTTGATAGTTGATAGTTGATAGTTGACAGCTCAACAGTTTCAGCCAATTTTAGAGCTTCCCAAAACTATCCTCTACCCTCTACCCTCTACCCTCTATCCAAGTTATTATTCTTCGCTAGAGCGGCGACGGCGCGAACGACGGGGACTCTCTTGAGTACTGCTACTGTTGCTTGCTTCCTCTGACGATCGAGAACGCCGCGAACGACGGGGACTCTCTTGAGTACTGCTACTGTTGCTTGCTTCCTCTGAGCGAGAACGCCGCGAGCGACGGGGACTGTCTGAGGAACTGTTATTTGTTTCCTCAGCACGACGACGAGAGCGACGGGGACTGTCTGAGGAACTGTTATTTATCTCCTCAGAACGACGACGAGAGCGACGGGAGCGACGGGGACGATCCTCAGAATTGGGATTTGTTTGGTCACTATCGCCATCTTTGGCGGGAGCGGCGAGAGTACGCTGATAGCGGGGACGGATGGGATCGAGTTTGAGTTCGGGTTTGCGTCCGCTGAGATTGTCGGGGCGGGGGGGAAAATCTTGGGGGGGAAAATCTTTGACGGCAGTAGTCATGAACCGCGACCAGGCGTAGGCAGCGGTACTACTGGCATTACCCGTGGGTTGGTTGTTATCGTTACCCAGCCAGACTCCAGTGACTAATTGGGGGACAAAGCCGATGAACCAGAGGTCGCGCTCTTTGTCTGTGGTTCCGGTTTTACCCGCTACTGGGCGACCGATTTGGGCAGATCTTGCTGTACCTTCATTGACGACACCACGCATCATCCAGGTCATAATTGCGTTAGTCCCAGGTTCAAAAACTTTGGTGAGTTGGGGTTTATTTTGATAGAGGATTTCACCTTTTTGGTTGATGACTCTGGTGATACCATGAACTGGACTGTGGACACCTCGCGCGGCAAAGGTAGTATAGGCACTGGTTAGCTCTAGTAAGTTAACTTCTAACCCACCTAAAGCTAGAGAATAAAATGGTTCGAGTTTGGATTCGATCCCCATTTTTTTGGCATTATCAATCACGGGTTGCCAGCCAGTATCGATCAGGATTTTGAGCGCGATGATGTTGACTGAATTAATCAGTGCATCGTGCATCGTGATGTATCCCTTGAAGTTTTTGCCCGCGTTTCTGGGCTTATAACCATCGACATCAAAGGGGGCATCGAGATAGGATTTATTGGGACTGATCCCACCAGCGATCGCGGTAGCATAGACGATCGGTTTGAAGGTCGATCCAGGTTGGCGTTTGGCTTGAGTGACACGGTTGAATTGGTGGGTTTCAAAGTCAGTACCGCCGACCATCGATCGAATCCCGCCCGTGCGCGGATCGATACTTACCATCGCTGCTTGTCCGAAGGAACCCCGATTATTTCTGACGGTGGAGTTGACGATTTCTTCGGCTTTAGTTTGCCACTCTGGATTGAGGGTGGTTTCGACGATCAATCCACCTTGCTTAATTGCTGCGGCAGAGATCCGTTGGGGTAGTTCTTGCTCGATGTATTTGGTAAAGTACCGCGCTGCTTGTTGTTCCCGTTTAAGGGGGCTGCGTTTGGGTGTGAGGGCTTGGGCTTTGGCTGTTTTTGCTTCGGCAACCGTGATGAATTTGGCATCCACCATTCGATCGAGTACTAGGTTGCGGCGTTGCTTGGCAAATCTGGGATTGACAAATGGCGAATATTTATTAGGCGCAGGTGGCATGGCGGCGAGGGTAGCCATTTCTGCTAGTGTGAGTTGGTCTACAGTTTTGCTGAAGTATACCCAGGCAGAATCGGCGACTCCGTAGGTACCTTCGCCGAGATAGACGAGGTTGAGATAGCGTTCGAGGATCTGATCTTTGGTGAGTCCTTGAGTCAATCTTTGGGCGAGGCGAACTTCTCGCAGTTTGCGCCAGAAACTCCGCTCCTGGTTGAGATATACCATCCGCGCCAACTGTTGGTTGATGCTACTTGCGCCTTCGACTAAGTTTTTGGACGTGACGTTCTGGACTAGTGCCCGCGATACCCCTTTGTAGTCTACGCCGTCATGTTCGTAAAAGCGACGGTCTTCGATCGCCACAAAGGCTTTTTTGAGCTTGTCGGGCATCTGCCAGGTTTTGAGTGTCTCGCGGGTGGCGTTGCCCGTTTGGAGCAGAATACTCCCATTCACTCCTTTAATCGTAATCGTGCCGGGACGAACATAACTGAGGGCATCTGCTGGAGCATACTGACTGACACTGCGATCGACAAAGACCCAAGCTCCCACCAGACCGAGTAATCCTAATGTTAGACCAGAACCAGCCCAGAATAATCGATTTTTGTAGAGTGGTTTGGCACCTTGGAATGGTTTGGCGAGGGTAGCACCGATCCAGCCGATCGCACTGACAGGGGTAGTAGTGCGATCGACAGTAGTTACAACCGGACTTTTGGCTGTTTGCGGGGTAGCTGACGAGCCATTTTTTGGGGAGGGGGTAGTCGGAGCTGAAGGGGATACTCCTTCGCGATTGGGTGCCGCATTCTCCGCGCTGTGGGGTGGTGTGGGTGTCGAGTTGGGATTAGTTGGGTAGAGATTGGCAGCTAGATCTGTCTTGGAGGCATGAATTCCGGCGATTCTCTGGCGTTGAGCCTCGATGCTGATGCCGCGCTCCACACCCTCAAAATCGGGATCGCCAACTGGTTGACGCGGCTCACGAGGCTTGCCTGCGCTAGTGAGCGGCAATTTTGTGGATAGTTTCCTTAACCTAGCGAATAAATTTAACACGTCAACTCCTAATGTAAACCTAGCGGCGATCGATCCGATTCAATAGCGATTGCTGTTTTAAGATAATAGCAATCTGTGGTGGTGCGAGGCTCGCCAATCACTCTATTGCTGTTGGCACGCTAATGTTAATTGACCATAATAGCGGACTGAGGGATTACTGGGGAATACTAATAATAACTCTGAAAAATCAGTCATCACAATTATACTAGACATCTTAATTGTTAAGCACTTAACCACGATTGTCTGGATCTTCCTAATTTTCCCTCATTATGAACAACGATCTTCACTATCTGACGGCTGTTAACCCACAACGTAATTCGATCGGTAGATTTCAGTACCTGAGCTGGGGTGAGTTTACTGGTACTGTGGATGTTACAGTCGCCTCAGGACAAGCGTGGGAGATCGTATTTTACCAAGGACAGATCGTCTGGAGTCTCGATCGCGCTCAACCTAATCGCCTGTGGCAAAGGTTGCTTGGCACTCATGTTGGTTATCAGCATCTGGGCATCGACTTGTTAGCTCAGGCGGCAGAGCATAATCCCTGGTTGGGATTCGAGCAAAGGATAACAACCTGCTGGCATTATCAAGGAGCGATCGCGTTGATGAAATTAGCTGAAATTCAACCATCAGCACTCACCGCTATGTTGACTACTGCGGCACGAGAGACACTTTTTGACTTACTCCAGTATAGTCAGGGACAAAAGTTGACTTTTCGATCGCAGGCAGAAATTTTTGCCGAGCGTCCACCGATGCTGGTTGATACTGAAGTTGTTATCGCCCAAGCCGAGCTAATGTGGCAAGAGTGGCATACTCAAAAATTAGGTAATATTTCACCGAGTAAAACTCCAGTAATCCGACATCCCGTCCAACTATATCGTCAAACTACACCAATCATTTATCAGAATTTAGTGCAGGTGATTACAGGTAAGCGGACATTGCGGGAAATTGCCGCAGAGATCGATGAAGATTTGTTATTATTGACGCGCTCGTTGACTCGTTATATCCAAACTGGCATCATCGAGTTAATCGATCTTCCCGATCTTAAATTATCCCAAATCGGGGCAGTCCTGCCGATTGGTAAAGCTGCTCGGCACGATCGACCTATTGGTGGGACTCCTTCGATCCTTCCAAAACTAGCCCAATCTAAACTAGTGATTTGTATCGATGATAATCCAGAAGTTTGCGAAAGTATGAGAGCGATCGTCACTGATGCTGGTTATCGATTTATTGCTATTCAAGATGCTACTCAGGCTTTACCAAGATTGCTTGAAAATAAACCAGATCTAATTTTTCTCGACTTGATTATGCCGAAAGTTAATGGCTATGAAATTTGCGGACAAATTCGGCGAGTTTCTACTTTCTCTCAAATCCCTATTGTCATTCTGACAGGTAAAGATGGGTTGCTCGATCGAGTTCGCTCCAAAGTCGTTGGTGCTTCTGAATTTACCTCTAAGCCAATTACCAAACACGCGATCGTGACATCATTAACTAAATATCTCACTGTCTCACCAAAAGAATCATAAAGCCCAACTGTCAACTTATTAACCATGAATGACTCGCAGATTCAAGCACAAGCTTATAGTTACTTTTTAGCTGAAGCACCAGAATTGCTCCAAACGATCGAGCAAGAAATTCTGACGCTACCCCATGAGCATACCACTGCCAAGGTGCATAATCTGATGCGGGCACTACACACGCTAAAAGGTGCCGCAGCCAATGTCGGATTGGCAACAATTGAGCGAATCGCTCATGATTTTGAGGATCTGACGCGAGTCTTTTATGACTTAGATGTAACGATCGATCTGTCGATTCAAACTTTACTTTTGGATGGATATTCAGGATTGCATGAATGTCTAACTGCTCAAATTAATAATCGTGAGATTAATGAGCTAGCAATCATCGAACGAATCACCGAAACACTCGAACAATTAAAATTAAAACTAGGCGATTGGAGTGAGGCAGATATTGCACTACCGACATCGATCGAGTTAGGCTTTGATATTATCGCTTCAATTTTTGAAACTACGATTCAGGAACAGATCGATGAAATTGTTACTGTCATTGCGACTCAAGATCCCAGTCAAATTAAAGCATGTCTTTGCAGTGTTACCGATATCTGTGTCAGTCTTGCCGAATCCTTTGAATTACCTGGCTTTTTGGCAATTAATCAGGCAATCATTGCCGCAATTTCCCATCATCCCACTCAACTCGATCGGATCGCCTTATTAGCTCTAGTCAATATTCAACAAGCTCAAACTGATGTATTAGCAGGCGATCGCATTCTTGGCGGTACTATCTGTGCGGAGCTAGCTAATCTGGCTCGATCTACGGCTGTAGTAGCAGATGTTGCTCAAATCGAGGCGATCCACCAGATCGAGATTGTCGCCAGCGGTGAAGCCGAATTGACTGGATTCCAAGCATTTTTGATGAGTAAAAAGTTCCGCAAGCGTCATGAATTTAGTACTGATAATCAACATTTATTTAATCAAATCATTCGACTTTGTTGGGATTGGTTTCGACATGAGATCCAACCGCATCCCACTCAATTAAATTTAGAAATTTTAGTAATAACACAAGGTGTAGCAGATCTGGATTATATCCGTCACTGGATCGGGCTATTATTACAAGGTTTGAGTACGCCCAATGATGATATCGGTGACATACTGCAACAACAATCTAGTCTCTATCTCTATCGTCAGTGTTGTATTTATCAAGTTGTGTTTGCTGTAGCAAAATATCTCGCTGGTACGGAAGCGTACTCACAGATCGTACCTGAATTCTTGACTGAGTTGAGACTGGATCTCCAAACTACTGTTAATACCTATAAACAACAATCGCCGATTACTGCTAACGAACGCGGTTGGATCGATCGAATTATTCTTCCCCATCATTGGACATCTATTTCAGTAATGCCAATTGGAGAGGATCTGCTATTATCTGAAATCTGGGATCGAACAGATTTTGGTAACAGTGAGGATTGACAGTTGACAGTTAGGAAGTTATGGATTCTTCGATACTTTTAAACCACGCAGCTTGTCCGTATGGATCGCCATTATTAGTGAAAAGATTCCAGATAGTTACATCCAATATTTCAAATTCTTTACCTGTCTTACTAATGCGGGTACCACTATATCCACTGATATAGTTTTGTAATTTCACTTGTGCCATCATTGCCAATCTTGCAGAGCGATCGACTGGCTTGGCTGTGTCTCTGGAGTACATAGTTGTCAATTCTCCCCATGAAGTTTCCCAGAGCTTTAACACGCGATCGTTTCCATAATTCAAAATTGGATCTGCTGCGTTATTGTGACTCAAAATATAAAAATCTGCATCAAATACTTGCTCTCCCAGAGTCTCCTTTGAAAATCCATATTCTTTGATGAGATCGTACGATGTCCATCTCTTTAAGTTTTCCAGCACTATTGACAGATGATCTCGGTAGTACTTATTACTAGCATCAGGAAGCTCCAGCGATCGAATCATTGATTTCTATGGCGATAGTTGAATTTAGTATGGTTAAGATCGAAATTAATTCGACGGGTAATCCCGAGCTTCAAGCGCGAGTAGGAAAAACGGAATTATGATGGTAAACAGTTGACAGTTGACAGTTGACAGCTTGCACTGAGCGTAGTCGAAGTGTTGACAGCGAAAAGTGCTGATGGGCACTGGTCGGGTACCCCGCCCAGTTGGGTACCCCGCCCAGTGTTCATGGGGGTTGCCCAAGAACACACGTTTTTAGCCCGCCACACGGTTGGCCCCAAAAACGGCGGGTTGCTCCCGTTTAGGCAACCTAAGCAAACT
>JAJAZF010000159.1 GCA_026785875.1 Chamaesiphon sp.
AATTGACGATCGTGGAAAATACACCAGACTTATCGATTGAACACCAAAACGTCCCTACCAATCATCAGGGTTTGCACGACTTTTTGTATAGTGCGGCTGACGAACATGCGGTAGCAACTAGCCAACCACAGTTAGATCTAGACAGCAACAGCGTTTTAACCCTGACAGATTGGCAAGCACTGGCGGAAAATGCTCGTGTTGCTGGGGTATATGCCGTTCTAGACAGTGCGAATCGGACTCAATATGTTGGATACTCTCGCAATGTTTTGACATCCCTCAGGGGGCATCTTGCCGAGCATGGCGGTGAGGTTTGCGCGCTGGTGCGGGTACAACCATTTAAGTTTCCCAAACGGGAAGAAATGGAAAATTTGCGCGACAGTTGGATTGCTAAGTTAGACATAGTACCACCTGGAAATACTGGTATGGGTGGAGTTTGGGCAACTACTGTCGGTGAAATCGCTTCATCTGCGATGTCCGAGCAGCAAAAGGCTGTATATGAAGAGAAAAAGCTGAAACTACGCCGTGCGATGGCAGATAGCGATCTGAGTCGAGAATTAGATGCCGCCGCTCTAAGTAATGAACAAAAGCGCGATAACTTTACCGCCGCGATGACTGATGATAACTGGAGTGCGGTAATTCAAGCACAAACAGCAGAAACGATCTAAAAGCTGAGAATCCTGTTATGGCAGTCGCCAAGGTGATTACTGCTAAAAACCTCGCTCTCTTGATTGGCTGTCTTGTCTTGATTCGCTAAACCCTCGGCAAAGCCGAGGAACGCGAATCGCTGTCAACTGTCAACTGTCTAATAGTCGCTTTCAGCTACGCAGATCCCCTTACATTTAATACCGTTACTGGCAGTGCGTAGGCAGTGAGGACATAAGATCGGCTCATCCTTGGCAATACGTGGCTGATTATTCTTAGGTATCAACTTTTCATTTTTGAGATCGCTACGTTCGTCATCCTCCTGGGGAGACGTTGCGCGAACGGGATGGAGTTCAAACGTCATAAATTACAGGCTTGAAGGATGTGCAATGGGCGATCGATCGCTATACATATCTTAACATACAGCAATTTTTAAATCAGTACTCTGGTGCGTTACGGCTGGTGCCTAACACACCCTACACTCACTTACTGCACTTTTCGCTGTCAACACTTCGACTACGCTCAGTGCAAGCTGTCAACACTTCGACTACGCTCAGTGCAAGCTGTCAACACTTCGACTACGCTCAGTGCAAGCTGTCAACTGTCTAATCTACATCTGCGGCGATGACTGCTTTGACAGCATCTTTAGCTGTAGTCTGAAACTCGCGCACATTCACCCGATCGAGCAACTTAACCGCTACAATCATTGCTAGAGCTTGCAGACTAAATACCAACCCATAAGCAACGACAATATTCGGGAAAATTGACTTCCCAATATCTAGGGCTACACCACCAAAAACTGTCGCCAACCCTTTAGCTAAAGCTTGCGACAAACCCCACGCACCGATAAATGTCCCCGCAGTTTCGGGTACGGTGAGATCCAACATCAGTGTAATTGCGCCAGTCGTCACCAATCCCGAACAGATCCCAAATAATAGTAGAGCCAGTTGGAGAAACACGGGATTGTGAGTAAAACCAGCAGCAATCACCCACAGCATCGATGCCGCGACTAGCATACAACCCAATCGAGCCGTCTTCTGTTTACCCAGCTTGGGAATAAACCAAAATCCCGCCGCACTCAAACCCAGCAACGTCCCACCGCCCCAAAAAGCGTTTAGTGCTGCCGTTTTGCCCACTGGGAGATCGAACACTTCACCACCATAAGTTTCGAGGATCGGATCTTGGATAAATAATCCTAGTGTCATCACTACCAAAAAGGTAAAAAATACCTGAGTTTGACGACTAGCTGTGAGAATGGATAATGCACGTCCTAATGATAAATGCGCTCCTGTCTGCGGTTTTCCTACCCGACTAGTAAACCGAGAATATTTTTTTTCGACACCCCAGGTACTGACACAAGTTAAGATCCAAACGATCGCGGGAATGATGATAAATAGTCGATCGATTTGGGCTTGAACTTGAGTAATTGTCGCATTAATTTCTAATGACTTGAGTAGTACGCCGATCGTAATCGCCCCGATAATTGTACCGCCAATTAACATCGACCAATCTACTGCGACTAGGCGCGATCGATCGTCCTCGTCGGTAATATCTACTAGTAAAGTAGCAAATGGTGTCGAACACATACTCACCGACAAGCCATACAAGGCAAAGACAAAACCGAGTAGCCCCGCCCAGCCATAGGTAGTCACCGTCCATCCTACCTCCTTGAGGCTTGCGCCGAGTTGCCACATCACCTGTACGGCAATCCAAGCATTTGTTACCAGCCCAGCCGCTCCCAGCCAGATATAGCCAGTACGATGATAACCAAATAACGGTTTGGTATCGGAGAGTTGTCCAAAAATAATTCTTGCTGGAGCTACAAACAGTGTGAGGGCGAGTATTACAGTGGCGATCGTACTCGGTACCGCCAACTCTTTAATCAATACCCGATTTAGTACCCCAAATACCATCACCGACATCATCCCCAAGCCCATCTGAAACAATCCCAGCCGGATCATCGTCGGTAGTTTGACCTTGGGGAGGGGCTTACTGTGACTGGATCGACTCAGTTCTGGACTAGATAAATCGCCAGTAGTCATGAAATTTCAATATAAAAAATAGATCTAAGTCTGTCTAATTTAAACCACATATCTGAGAACTACCAATGACGGCGTTAATAAAACTTTAGATTTAGACTATTGACTAATAAAAGTATTTGTGAATGTTGTAATTTTGTTTACTTATTACTTATTAGTTATTACTTATTACTCGATCGAACCCGCGCACACTTGACGATCGCATTAATCACACAATCCAAATCTTCATCAGACAAATTAGAGCCAGAAGGCAGGCACAGACCTCGATCGAATAGATCTTCAGCCACCTCGCCCCCAAAGCAGTCGCAATCTGCAAATATCGGCTGCATGTGGAGCGGTTTCCAGACGGGGCGGACTTCAATCTGTTCTGCGGCAAGTGCTAGCCGGACTTGTTCGCGATCTGCGCCAAAAGCAGCAGGATCGATCGTCAGACAAGTCAACCAGCGGGTAGCACTCCCCCAAGGAGCTTCAGGCATAAACTCGATCCCTGGTAGATTGCCCAGGGCTTTTTCATAGACTTCACAATTGTGCCGTCTGGCGGCGACTCGATCGCTTAGTACCAGCAATTGTCCGCGCCCAATTCCGGCGAGGACATTGCTGAGGCGGTAATTATAGCCGATTTCTGAGTGTTGGTAATGGGGAGCCGGATCGCGGGCTTGGGTTGCCAAAAACTTGGCTTTGGAGGTGATGCTGGCATCTTCAGATACCAGCATCCCACCGCCCGAAGTTGTGATGATTTTGTTGCCATTAAATGAAAAAATGCCGACAGTCCCGAAGGTACCAGGAGATCGACCTTTATAAGTCGCGCCGAGAGCTTCAGCCGCATCTTCAATCATCGGTACTCCATACTGCTGGCAAGCTGCGAGGATCGGATCGATGTCGGCACTTTGTCCGTATAGATGCACGAGAATTACTGCTTTGGGCAGTTTGCCTACTTTTGCTCGTTGCTCCAGTGCGGCTTGGAGTAAATGGGGATCCATATTCCAAGACAGTCGATCGCTATCGATAAATACGGGTTTAGCACCCAGATAGGCAATGGGATTGGCACTGGCTGAAAAAGTCAGGCTCGAACAAAATACTTCATCCCCAACCCCAACGCCGACAAGTTTTAAAGCTAAGTGTAAAGCAGCCGTCCCCGAGCTGACAGCGGTTGCATGACTAGAACCCACCGCGAGGCAAAACTCTTGCTCAAAGGCATCAACATGCGGCCCAATCGGTGCGATCCAATTAGTTTCAAAGGCTTCTGTCACGAATTGGTGTTCGCGATCGCCCATGTGTGGAGTTGAGAGTAGAATAGGTTTTGCCATTGCCAGAAGTTATAAATAAAATGAAAGTGGTAGTAGATATATATAAATTAATGTAGGCTAGCTTGATGCTATGTCTACTTTGCTGGGAGTCTCTAGCCCTAATTATACCCAAATCGATCTTAGAGTATTGCATCCTCTCAAGTAGTTAACCGTCTCTGACATCATCCGATCGAAGATCTCGAAGGGCGATCGAATTAAAAATTAACAAAGAGCAGGGGTTTGAATCCCTATTTCCGCATTTCCGATCGCCGCATCATTAAGCGAAAATACTTATCCCACGGATCTCTCTTTTGGTAGACTGTGATAAGTTGTTTAGCATCCAATGGAGAGAGATTATTTGACTTGATTTGGCTGAATAAATGCTCCCAATGCCTGATAGACAAATGGATGTAAATCCAGAGAAAATTAAATCACACAATGTGTCAAAAGTTGTAAAAATATTAATCTCTCAAGCAAAAAATAAAGTCATGTCTGACCCCAACGGTGTAATGATGCAGTACTTTCACTGGTACAATTCAGATGATGGCAGCCTTTGGAATCAGGTCGCCCAAGAAGCCAGCAATTTAGCGGATGCTGGGATTACATCTCTCTGGCTACCGCCTGCGTACAAAGGGACGGGAGGTGGCATGGATGTCGGATATGGTGTTTATGACTTGTTCGATCTCGGCGAGTTCGACCAAAAAGGCTCAGTCCGCACCAAGTATGGCACGAAACAAGAATATATCGATGCCATCAAAGTAGCCAAAAAAGCTGGAATTAGGATCTACGCTGATGTTGTGTTTAATCACAAAATGGGTGGAGATAAAGCAGAAGAGGCAGAAGCGACTCCATTCGATCTGGAAAATCGCAATCAACCGATCGGTGAATATCAAAAGATCGAAGCCTGGACGCATTTTACATTTCCTGGACGGGACGGCAAATATTCCAGCATGGAATGGCATTGGTGGCATTTTGATGCGATCGACTACAATGCCAAAAATGAGGGAGAATCAGCAGTCTATCTACTCAAGGGTAAGTCTTTTGATAACAATGTTGACTTAGAAAAGGGCAACTTTGATTATCTGATGGGTTGCGATCTCGATATGCAAAATCCTGAAGTAATTGAAGAACTCAAGCATTGGGGCGAATGGAATCAGGATACTACTGATGTTGATGGCTTTAGGTTTGATGCTGTCAAGCACGTCTCGGCAGAGTTCTTTCAGGAATGGGTAGAACACGTTCGCCACTACGCCAAACGCGATCTGTTTGCAGTGGGTGAGTATTGGTCTTATGAAGTAGATGCGCTGCATCATTTTATCGAGACTACCGACGGGAAGGTGAGTTTATTTGATGCACCGTTACATTACAATTTCCACGTTGCTAGTCAAGCTGGTAATAGCTACGATCTGACCAAAATTTTTGATAATACATTGGTGCAGCAGCAGCCAACACTAGCTGTCACGCTGGTAGAAAATCATGACTCTCAACCGCTCCAGTCACTCGAATCAGTCGTCGAGCCGTGGTTCAAACCCCTTGCTTACGCATTGATTTTATTGCGGGAAGCTGGATATCCTTGCATCTTTTATGGTGATTACTATGGCGCACACTACAAAGACAATAAGGGCGGTACCGACTATGAAATCTGGATGGACTCGCATCAGTTCTTGATTGACAAGTTCCTGGATGCTCGTAAAAACTATGCCTACGGCGAACAGTGCGACTATTTCGACCATCCGAATACGATCGGGTGGACGAGATTGGGCACGGATGAACATCCTGGCGGTGTGGCTGTGGTGCTCAGTAACGGCGAATGGGGCACTAAATCGATGGCAATCGGACAGCCTAATTGCACTTATATCGATATCACCGAACACGTCAAAGAACCGATCGTCACCAATGATGATGGCTGGGCAGAATTTCGCTGCAATGGCGGCTCAGTCTCAGTTTGGGTAAGAGAGTAAGCCGTGGTTCCAGAATGCCAAAGGCGAGGCTGCTCTAACCGTCCAAGTAGTTAATACCTCATGAGTAGGGACGATTCGGCAGAGCCGACGCTACGCGAACGATCGATCGTCCCTACTTATTCCTAGATTCCAGCTCCCACTCAACCCCCATAAACCCAATGGTTACACAAGCAGAAAAAGATGCAGTTGTTGATTCTCTATCTAAAGAACCAGAGCTAATCGCTCAGACGATTGAAATTTTACCAGAGCAAGTGCTCAAAAACGTCGAAACGATCGCCAGCAATCGAAATCGACATCAGCAGAATATCTCAGCCGATCGCCGAGTTTTAAACAAAATTGCGGCTTTCTTTGCTCGTCCTGGATTTCTCTACTTTCAAATCGGATTTTTTGCAGTGTGGATCGGCTGCACTAATTTAGCGGAAAGAAATATCATCGCGAAAAATTTTCCGCTGTTCGATCTGCACTTTCATGGGCTAGAAGTCGCTTCGCTGCTGATCACCACTGAGGTACTGATCGCGCAAGCTCATCAGGAAAAAGTCGAGCAAGAGCAATCGCATCTGACAATCCAACTCAATTTAGTTACCGAACAAAAGATCGCCAAATTGATTTCATTGGTAGAAGAACTACGCACCGATCTACCTAATGTCAAAAATCGCCAGGATCTAGAGGCGGAAATGATGACACAAGCGACCGATCCTCAAGCAATTTTGGAAGTGATTCAACAAAGTTCTGACACTGCGCCTAACTCACATTCGGAAATATAATTTATTTAACAGTTATTTAACTACTTATCCCCATCACCTAAAAAAATGACCGCAAAAACTCACAAGAATTCAGTCGTTGACACTCAAACTACTGTCGCAGACTTACTTGTTGAGTCTGTTGAGTCGAGCGTAGTCCCAGAGCAAGTAATTAAAAATATCGAGGCAATTAGCAACCATCAAGAGCGTTATCAGCAGAGTGCTACAACTGCTCAACGAGTTCTAGAAAAAGTTGTTAGTGTGTTTGGAAGACCCGAATTTCTCTACTTTCAAATAGTATTTTTTACGATCTGGGAAATCTGCGGTCATTTAGTCGATCTAAATATTTTGCCCCAAAGTTTTCCACAGTTCGATCTGCGCGAACAGTGGTTGGACTTAGCTTCACTATTTATTTCTACCGGAGTATTGGTGTATGAAACTCGTCAAGAAAAGGTGAGTGAAGAGCGATCGCATCTGATGCTGCAAGTCAACCTAATTACGGAACAAAAGATCGCTAAATTGATCTCATTAGTAGAAGAACTACGCACCGATTTGCCCAATGTCAAAAATCGTAATGATGTTGAAGCCGAATTAATGAAACAAGCAACTGACCCCCAAGTAATTTTGGAAGTAATTCAAAAAATTTCCGAAGCATCGCCCATCTCACCCCTAGAGGATCTACTCGATGAAACTTAAAGCTACTCTAATTTTTAACCCCGTTGCCGGACAAGGTAATCCCGAAGAAGATCTCGCCACGATCGAGTCTCTACTCAGTCCAGAAATTGACCTAGATGTGGTCATCACTACTGCCGACTGCGAACCTGGAGAACTGGCAAAAGCGGCGATCGAACGCGGTGCCGAGGCGATTATTGCTTCTGGGGGTGATGGTACGCTCTCCGCCGTGGCAGCAGCTTTGATGAGTTCTAAGATCCCGATCGGCATCATCTCACGCGGTACTGCCAATGCTTTTGCCAATGCTTTGGATCTACCCACCACGATTCCTGAGGCTTGTGCAGCTATTTTGGCAGGTGATACCAAGGTAGTGGATATGGCTTGGTGTAACGGTTTGCCGATGGTGTTGTTGGCTGGAATTGGGTTTGAAGCTGAAACGGTGAATTTAGCCGATCGCGATGCCAAGAATCGGCTGGGGATGCTGGCTTATATCCTCGCTGGACTCAAGCAAGTGGGCAACTTTAACCAGTTTGAGGTCGAAATCGAGCTGGAAGACAAAATTGTGGCGGTGTCCGCTGCGGCAATCACCATTGCTAATGCCGCTCCAGCTACGTCAATTTTGGCTCAAGGGTCGGCGGGAGTGGTATTTGATGATGGAATGCTCGATTTGACGATTGTCGCCCCTGCTACACCCCTAATTGCGATCGCTACTGCCTTCGATTTGCTCAGTTCGACACTGCGCGGCGAAGCATCCGATCGAGATGATGTCGGTTTCTTGCGAGCGAAGCGATTTAAAGTAACGACCAACCCGCCCCAGAAGGTGGTAGTAGATGGTGAGGTGATTGGTACCACCCCGGTGGAAGTCGAGTGTATTCCTGGTGGTTTGACTGTGTTTGCTCCAGCAACCGAGGAGGTACAACCGCTGGAGAAGTTGGAGGGTTTGCCAAATCTCAAAATTGAGATGAAAGATTAGAGGATTTCGCTAGCGTTGGTTCAGCTCGAGAAAATCTGGGGAGATGTTTACCCCAGCCCTTTCCTTCCCTTCTAGCTACGGTACATCCAAAAGTCTGTTTGACTTAGGCTGAGGTTGATTCACCCCCCCACCCCCCCCCGAGCAAGGGGGAGGCTCTTCCGGCTCCCTCCCCCCGAGCAAGGGGGAGGCTCTTCCGGCTCCCTCCCCTTATAAAGGGGAGGGCTGGGGTGGGG
>JAJAZF010000160.1 GCA_026785875.1 Chamaesiphon sp.
AAAAAAAAAATAACAATAAAAAACACAACCCGCACACCCCGCGCGCGGGTGGGGGCGGCGGGGCGGCCCCGCCGCGCCGCCCCCCCCTACCGTGTCGCTGTCAACTGTCAACTGTCTTGATTCGCTAAACCCTCGGGGAACCCGAGGAGCGCGAATCGCTGTCAACTGTCAACTGAATGAAAGTCGTGGGTGGCGATCGCGTACTGCACTCGATTATGCTAATATGGCTCAAAAGATCGATTTAGTAACTGATAAATGTTGAATGTGTCGTTCATGTTGGACTAGGTGAACTGTGCGAATCCCGCTTGATTATTATCAGATTTTGGGTATACCGGAGAGCGATCTATCGGAATTGGAGCAAGCATATCAGGATCGCTTGCTCCAATTACCCCAGCAAGAATATTCCGATGCCGCGATCGAATCTCGCAAACGACTGATTAAGGTGGCTTATCAGGTATTAAGCGATCCACTGCAACGATCGCAATATACCGCGACTCAGATCCCCCCCGTAGTTACCCAGATGGAAACATCAGCCGATCCGTCCTGCGATGCGGCTCAGTTTCACCGTCGCCCAGAGCTGGATATCGCCCCCGAGCATTTTCTGGGGGGATTGCTGATTCTGTTTGAACTGGGTGAGTATGAGGAAATTAACAGTATTTGTATGCCCTATCTTGGGAACAATGGGCGCAGTAGTAACAGCGGTAGTCTACATCCTCAGCCCCAGATCTCCTTGACTCCTAGTGGTAATTTGCCTCCGGCGGCACATCAGCGCGATCCGCTAGCACTCGATCGGCTCAAACAGACCGCCAATGGCCCACACATCGTCCCCCTGCCAGATCTAATTTTGGCGATGGTTTCGTCATTTTGGGAACTAGGAGAGCGAGAATGGCGAGATGGTTGCTATGAAGAGGCAGTGATTCACTATGAGACTGCCAAAAAGATCCTCGTCCAAGAAGATTTATTTCCCCAAATTCAAGGGGAGTTAGATCGACGGCTCGATCGATTGCGTCCTTACCGGATCTTATTTTTAGTATCGTTACCACTCGATCGACACGAACAAAGGCGGCAGGGAATTCAATTTCTCGAAGAATTACTAGAAAACGCCTGCACGAATGAAGTAAAATGTCAAGAACGGTTTGGACTCAATAGCGAAAGCACCATTCCCTTTATCCATGAAACTCTGCCGCATCTGACTGCTGCGGAACAACGAAATTTATTTTCTCAATCAGCTAGAGATTCCCAGCAGTTGGGATCGAAGGCTTTGAACGTGATGCAATTGGCATGTACATATCTTCACGTTCACGCTCTGATCGTGCAAGGATTTGCCTATCGCAATCCTCAGTTAATCTATACCGCCCAGCAAATACTACAGTATCGTCTCAGTCAAAGAATTGACGTGACGATCGAACAATCAATTTGCGCTCTACTCCTCGGGCAAACAGTAGAAGCAACACAAATTCTCGTTACAGCCGCAGAATCAGCCGCACTAGTAGTAATTCGCCAACAGTCCCAAGGATTGCCCGATCTACTCAGAGGCTTGTGTTGGTACATCGAATCATGGCTCAAAGATGAAGCATTTCCCTGTTTCCGCGACTTGGCAGCCAGCGATCCTTCGCTTGATGCTTATTTCAACGATCGAGATGTCCAAGATTTTGCCGATCGAGTACCTGCTACTGATGCTAATGTTACAAATTGGGCAAAATCTTCACCCCAACTAATCGAGGTGCCAGTATCCGGCGATCTCTCCGGCTCAGGGCACATCCAACACGCAGACATGTACGATGCCGAATCGCTCCAATCGACATTATTACCCAGCAGTCACCGTAGCATCCATACAGTAATTCCAACACCCGCAGATCGGATCGGCGGCAATATTACCCCAGCAGTCCGAGTGGAACAGACACCACCACCACAGCCACCAATCCCTAGTGCCGATCTCAGTAGTGGTAATGTGATTCCATTAGATCTCGAACGTCAACGTCGTCGATCCATGCCTACCACACGGACGATCGATGGACAATTCGAGCAAATTTACCTCGAAGAACGTCTGCCAGCATTCGTGCCAGAATCAAGCAGCCAACTGGTTGCGATTAGTAATGGGCAATTGACTAAGATCGGTGGATCTGGTGCCCTCACTCACAAACGCCGGACTCGCCGCACGCCAAATATTCCGAGGATTTTATTGGTTGGTACGGGTGGGGCTACCTTTGTCTGGGGTGCAGTCTGGCTGGTAATTGCTGGAATCGAGGCGATGAGCAAGTACGGAGCGACAACGGGTACCACATCTTTGTATTCTAGTGTCATTGCTAGCCCAAGCCCAAGTCTCAGTCCCAGTGTCAGTCCAAATCCCCAACCGATCCAGCCGTCCCCCAAACCTCAGTCCCCACCAGCTTTAGTCGGATTAGTCAGCACAGATGTCGCCCAGCAACTTGTCAAAACATGGTTGAGTGCTAAGACAAAATCGTTGGAGCGGGAGTATCAGACGGCTCAATTAAAAGATATTTTGGTAGAGCCAGCTTTATCTACGGCGATCGATCGATCCCAAACTGCCAAAGTAGATGGGGTACATTGGCAGTATCAGCACCAAAATATTGGGATATCATCGATCTCCCAAGCTAGTCCACAAGCCAATGTAGCTCAGATCCAAGTCCGAGTCAAAGAAGATGCCCGCTACTATCAAGGAGAGCAATTGAATCCGAGCAAATCCTATTCCAAGCAACTATTGGTTGAATATAATCTCGTCCGCCAAAAAGATCGCTGGTACATTAAAGAGATGAGTGTCATCAATTGACATGCTCTCTGGCGTGAACGCACAGAGATTCCAAGAATCACTTCTTGGGTTTTCTGCTTCAAAGCAACTGCCTCCACTCTCGAAAAAGATTTGGTCTTATGTTCGCTCCACAGACTAACCCCGCAAGCCCTGCGGTTCTTACAAGCAATCCAACAATTTAGCTATGTCTCTCAAGGATGTTCTCATTGCCTCTTTTAGCTTTTCCCGGTCTACCGATTTTTCTGCGCCGCCAGTTCAACTGGACTTCGCTCGTTAGGCTGTCTGATCCATGCGTCTCGGGTGGGTCAACGACCACTGCCATTATACAAGAACAGAACTATTAGTTCTAGTTCACAGCGCATACTGGCGGCACGGGCGGGGGACCCGCCCAGCGAACTTCGTCCGATCCTGTAAAGCCGTCCTAGAAGGACGGGGTTTTTACCCTGTTTTCTGATAATTAACCAGCCAACAGTAAATATTCATGCTCGATCGGCTTATTGATGCTTATACTCCGCTGATTTTTTGGACGGGGTTAGGTATTCTGTCTGTGAGGTTTGTACCCTCTGCTTTCCCATATTGGTTGGGGCGTGGTTTGTATTGGGTTGGTGTCCCGATCGAAATTTTTTCCCTCGCCCGCCAAACTACCTTTGACGAACGCGCCCAATTAGCTCCGATGATTACGATTGGCTCGTTAATATTGGGATGGGGATTGGGTTGGTTGAGTCTCCAGATCTGGCACCGAGCGCAGCCAGATATTGCCCCCACCCCAGGACTCAAAGGGAGTCTACTACTCTGCTCGATGTTGGGCAATACTGGATTTGTGGGTTTGGCGATCGTCCCATATTTTGTGTCAGCGACAGATTTGAGTTGGGCGGTGCTGTATAGTGTTACTCAAAATGTCTTTGGTACATATGGCTTAGGGGTATTAGTTTCCAGTTATTACAGCCGCAAAGACACTACAATAAATCGGTGGTGGATGCAGCTTCAAGATTTGCTCCGCGTGCCCTCTCTGTGGGGTTTTGCGCTGGGTTCGCTCACGCGGCACCTACCATTCCCAACCGCGATCGAATCGAGCCTTCACGCCTCGATTTGGGTGGTGATTCCAGGGGCTTTTATTTTAATGGGGATTCGATTGAGTCAGATCCAAGGCTGGCAGAGTCTGAAACTCGCGTTGTTACCAGCAATTCTCAAAACAATTGTGATGCCGACGATCGTGGGGATCGCGATGACGATGATGGGCATCAGTGGCGATCCCAGGTTGGGCTTGGTGCTGATGTCGGGAATGCCTTGTGCTTTTGCCGGATTAATTCTCGCTGAGGAGTATCATCTCAACGGCAACCTTGTCGCTAGTAGTATAATTGTAAGCACCCTAATTTTCTTAGTAATGATTCCGGTGTGGTTATACTTCTATTAGCTCGTGGGCATTGTGGCGATCGCATCTATTATGCTCATCTGGCTCTGAAGTGGTCATTTAAGCACAAAGGAGTAGCATCTTGGAACCAACACATCTAAATAATGGTCACAAAAATGGTCGAGATCGATCGAAAGGTGGTATTTTTTAGATTAAGTACGATCCTGTTGAGAGCATCATTTTAGGGCGATCGATCGGTATATTCATCGATTCGGAAGACCTACGGATATTGATAAAGTAGTTAATGGCTAATCGCTAAATTTCCTAACATAGCACTATCAACCCGCTACTAAGTACTTATGACTAAAACACAAATCAGCGATTTAATCCCGACTCCACAGTTGGCGACAAATACTGTTGCCGCAACAGAGTTACGCCCGTGGGGTTCCTTTACGATCCTCGAAGAGGGCAGAGGACATAAAATTAAGCGGATCGAGGTCAAACCAGGACATCGGCTCAGTCTCCAGATGCACTACCATCGTAGCGAACACTGGATTGTAGTCTGTGGGACAGCAATGGTAACTTGTGACGATCGAGAGGAGATTCTACACAGCAATCAGTCTACTTATGTACCTGCTTGCACCAAGCACCGACTAGAAAATCCAGGTGTCATTCCCTTAGTGATCATCGAAGTTCAAAATGGTGAGTACCTGGGCGAAGATGATATTGTCCGGTTTGAAGATGACTATGCCAGAAATAGCGGCTAGCAGTTTTTTGGTAATTTGCAATCCCTATGGCTCCCTCAATTCAGAGGGACTAGGGATATTTAGATAGGATTAGCTAAAAAATGATTGAAATTAGTCAGGCGGCAATTGCAGAGATCGAGAGAATGCAGACAGTACGCCAGCGACTTGACACTAAGTTGCGTGTCGGTTTTGCCAGTGGTGGGTGTGAAAATTTCTACTATACTCTCGATCTAGTAGACTCGATCGAGGATCGCGATCGAGTCGATCGAGTGGGGGGCATTTCAGTATCGATCGATCCTCAACAATCAGCATATTTAGACCATCTGAAATTAGACTATTCCGAAGATCTCATGGGCGGGGGATTCCGATTTGAAAATCCCCTCGCAACTAAAGTCTGTGGTTGTGGTAACTCTTTTGCGATGTCGAGCAGTGAATCCGAACATTGGCAATTGCCGACTTAGGGGTTAATTAGTTGATAGTTGATAGTTGACACTTCTCTTCGAGACGCTTCGCGAACGGCTACGCTCAGTGCAAGTAGTTGATAGTTGATAGTTGATAGTTGATAGCGATTCGCGCTCCTCGGGTTCCCCGAGGGTTTAGCGAATCAAGAGAGCGAGGTTTTTAGGATGGGACTGGAAAGGAAATACTCACAGTCCCTCAGTTCCTCAGTTTGCTACTTAGCTCCAAGCTGTGTAGGGTAATTTTGTGGCGGTGACTTTTGTTTGGCTGAGATTGGCGACTAATTGTCCGCAAGCATCCCAGGTACCGTTGGTGAGTTGCTGGCGGGAGCCTTCACCGATCGAGACTAAGGTGGTAAACTTGCCACATCTGACTCGTAAGGCGTTGAGATCGACAGTAATTGGGGTTTGAGGATTTTCCCGTAAAATCTCTTGCAGCTCCGTAATGGTGGCTGTATCAGCGTTGAGGCAAGGGATACCCATTGCGACGCAGTTACCGAAGAAGATTTCGGAGAAGCTTTCGCCGATGATTAATTTGATGCCCCATTTAGCTAGGGCTTGGGGTGCGTGTTCGCGACTGGAGCCGCAGCCGAAGTTACTATTGACAACGAGGATGTTTGCGCCTTGGAATTGGGGTAAGTCGAAGGGATGTGTGCCTTTTAGTTGGATTCGATCGTCTTCAAATACACTAGCACCTAAGCCGTCGAAGGTGACGCAACGGAGGAAGCGGGCGGGGATGATTCGATCTGTGTCGATGTCGTTACCAGTGAGAGGAATGGCGGTGCTGGTGATGGTGGAGATTTGGCTATTCATGGTTTACGCAGACGCGGAGGGATAGGAGAACGCAGAGAGGGGGTTTGTGGGGATCTTTAATGCGGAGCTTGCGTAGGGTGTGTTAGCGACAGCGTAACGCACCAACGAGGATATCGAGACACAATCTAGTTCATTGAATAATTGCTTCAGCTTCGATTTCGATCAGGATATCGGGGGAGATCAGGCGGCTGACTTCTACCATAGCGGTGGTGGGGCGGATTTCGCCAAAGAATTCGCCGTGGGCTTTGCCGATCAGTTCCCATTCGTCGATGTTGGTGCAGTAGATGCGGGTACGGACGACATCTTTGAGGCTGGCTCCGGCTTGGTGGAGGGCTGATTCGATGTTGAGGATGATTTGTTTGGTTTGGGCGTAGACATCGCCGATACCAACTAGTTCGCCTTCAGCGTTTGAGGCGGTGGTACCGGAGATGTGGATGGTGTTACCGATTTTGACGGCGCGGGAGTAACCGATGATTGGTTCCCATTTAGAGCCTGTGGAAATATTTTGACGTTGTGACATAATTTCTGGTTGTTATTTAGTTTAGCTTTAACAGTAGAAGCCCCGCGTTCTACCGCTTCGGTGAGCGACGGGATGAATACGAGTGAGGTGAGGATTCCGCCTCAAGTGATTTGACAAATCGGAGATCTCAACAATGCGGAGGCGGATGACGGGTCGGGTCGGCGACCCGACCACGAACAAGCATTTTGGCGGAGGACAAGCATCTTCAAAATTGGTAAAGTATAGGGGTGGTCAATGACCAACCAAGGCGTGAGGCAACGAGTGAAGGTCACTCCGCAACTTGGGAATCCGCACCGTCACTGGTAAAGCCCATACGGCAAGGAAATCAAATTTACTCCTTGGGACACAGGGAGTCTGCCCAGTCGATGCCTGAAATACAGTAGGGCAAGCGAAAGAGTAAGTAGCGGGGAAACTTGTATAAAACAAGCAAGCTTTTCGGGGGAAGCTTCCCGCTGGGCGGGTTCCCCGCCCATCACCGAAAACGTTGCGCCTCTGGACGCTGTGTAAGACCAAAACATAAACTTGTTTGTGTGGAGGCAACGGCGGTTGAAATGGGAAGTCTGGGGTTTTGAGAGCTTTCACTCTACCGCCAAAGCGGTGAGTGTTGGGTAGACTAAGCACTAAGATATGTCACTTATTATCCCTGAAATTGACTCATTAACCATTGCCCTACTTGGGATTGGTCTTGTTCTTTGCTGAGAGTTAATGCTGTTGTGATATTCGCGATCGATAGCTCTGGTAATACCAGAGATGTATCGATACGTTTGCTACCTCGATACTCCGAAGGAGAGGCTCCGCCAACGAATATTTCGAAAGCATATACTTGAGAATTTTGTACATCTACCACCCAATATTCAGAGATACCCATTTCTTCATACAACAAACGTTTCGTACCAAGATCGTCATTAATAGTAGTGTTAGAAATTTCTATAACTAGGTTTGGAATAGCTTGTTCGTCTAAATTAACAACCGATTTACCTTTGGGTGCTAAATTAGCTCGACCGCCAATATAGAAGGAGATATCTGGCTGACATTCTCTAATTTCAACTTTACGATAGCTACAGCCGATTAAACCTTGAATCGGAATTCCTTTGACTATACAAAATAGTGTGATGGCTAAATAAATAAGTCCATTATCACTAGCATGGTCTGCACCTGTTGGCAGATCTTCGATCCTCATGTACCCGCTATAGTAGTAGCCTTGATGTTGTTCGTATTCGGATGAATCGATCGTATTTATGTATGTATCCCAATCAGTTTTCACCCAAGCATTAGTTATTAGCTTTTCCTGTAATTGAGTCATCATATTTGCCACTTATTAATATTGATAATTAAAAAGGAAGTTCATCTGGAGATATTAGAGATTCTTTAATTGGGAGTTGGTAAGTACTTATGTATTTTGGAAAGCTATTTGTATCGAGAATCTCCTTGAGTAATAAAATTACCCGATCGCGAGGGATTAGCTCAGTCTCAATACATTCTGTATATTGAGGATCGTACCAAACATATATTTTTTGAGATTGCCAAGGAATATGTGCAAATTTTCTTTGATTGTCTTCATCCTCTTTGGT
>JAJAZF010000161.1 GCA_026785875.1 Chamaesiphon sp.
ACCAACAACCGCCTCCAGGAACTCAGCGACAAACTCGGCACTCTCGAAGCCGAAAGTATGGAACTCCTACTCCGGATCGAAAACTTCACCACCCTGCGGCAACAAGCCTTCAGCGAAGCCTTTGATGCCGTTAACCTCAACTTCCAAGATATCTTCGCCGAACTCTCTGACGGCGACGGCTTCCTTCAATTAGAAGATCCCAATAACCCCTTCAGTGGCGGGTTAAATCTTGTCGCTCACCCCAAAGGTAAACCCGTACAACGCCTCTCCTCGATGTCTGGGGGCGAGAAATCCCTCACAGCACTCAGTTTTATCTTTGCCCTCCAACGCTATCGCCCATCGCCCTTCTATGCCTTCGATGAGGTGGATATGTTCCTAGATGGGGCGAATGTGGAACGCCTGTCGAAGATGATTCGTAAGCAGGCAAATCAAGCCCAGTTTCTAGTCGTGAGTCTACGTCGTCCGATGATTGAAGCTGCCGACAGAACGATCGGGGTGACGCAAGCACGGGGAGCTTATACTCAGGTATTGGGTATCAATCTCAAGACTTCGGCTTAGAATTTTGTTACGTAATTGCGTGATAGATCTCAATGGCAATAATTCTTCACTTCTGATTGTTTTGTGAACTGCAACTTACTAAGCTATACTTAGCAGACATTGCAATTGTATGTAAGTAAGTAGATGATTTATAGACTAAATAACTTTAACGCTGTTATCAACACAAGCCTTGATGACAAAAGGAGAATGTGAGTATGCAAATTGTCTCACTATTCTCAGGTGCTGGTGGACTAGATCTTGGTCTGATTCATGCTGGTCATAATATAATCTGGGCTAATGACATCGATCCTGATGCTGTTCAAACATACAAGAAAAATATAAGTAATCACATAATTCAATCTGACATATCAGAAATTTTATCTCCCAATATTCCTAATTGTGATGTTGTTGTGGGTGGATTTCCTTGTCAAGGGTTCTCTCAGGCAAATCTCCTTCGATTTGAGGATGATGAAAGAAACAAGCTATATCTTGAATTTCTTAGAGTAATAAAAGACAAACAGCCTCTTTTCTTTCTTGCTGAGAATGTTCGTGGAATTCTTAGTTTAGCAGGAGGCCGAGCAATTAAGATAATCGAAAAAGATTTTTCAGAAGCTGGCTATCGTGTCTCTAAGCGTCTTTTTAACATTGCTGATTATGGAGTGCCCCAAATGAGGCAGCGTGTCATCATTGCAGGAACTCGTGCAGATCTTCCAAAATATAATGACTACAATTTTCCAGCTCCTACACATTGTGCCCCAGCGAAGTCACAATCAATGGGGCTACTTCCCTGGAGAACTATTCGAGAGGCATTGGCTGATATTTCAGAACCTGAGACTGGTCATAATCTAGTTAATCATATTTATTCTAAGTACAAAGTGACTAACAGAAATTTTATCGGACATCGTCGCACAGAACCCGATAAACCATCGCCTACAATTTTGGCAAGGGGCAATGGGAAGGGAGGAGTTTGTGCTATCCAACACCCAAATAATCATCGGAGAATGTCAGTTCGGGAACAAGCAATTATCCAGACATTTCCTATTGATTTTGAGTTTTTCGGAAAGATGAACTCCTGTTACCGACAGGTTGGAAATGCAGTCCCTGTGAATTTTGGTCGCTGTCTGGGCGAACAACTTAACATTGGCGCAGTTCTTATGGAGGCTGCATAGTGCGTATTGTCTCGCTATTTTCAGGAGCTGGAGGACTCGATCTTGGTTTAATTCAGGCTGGTCATAACGTAATATGGGCTAATGATATATTTATTGATGCAGCAGCCACTTATCGTTTAAATATAGGCGATCACATTGACACTCGTAGCATATGTGACATTAAAAGCGAAGAAATTCCTGATTGTGATGTTGTGGTCGGTGGATTTCCTTGTCAAGGCTATTCCGTTGCTAATTCAGGGAGATCAGCTACTGATCCACGAAATCAACTTTACAAGGAGTTAGTCCGTGTTGTGATGGCTAAAAAGCCGCTGTATTTTGTGGCGGAGAACGTCAAAGGACTTGCATCATTAGGAAAAGGGGCGATCTTACAAGCAATTATTTCAGAGTTTAAAGATTGCGGTTATCGTGTCAAGCATGAAGTGGTCAATGCGGCTGACTATGGAGTTCCGCAGTCACGTAAAAGAATTATTATTACGGGTATTAGAAATGATTTGCCAGAAATATCCTTGCATCCAGTCTCTACACATGCTGATCCCGCTATTGCACCGCAGTTTGGCTTAGAGCCTTGGCATACAGTTGGTGAGGCTCTAGCTCATTTTCCTGAACCAGAAGATGGAAAACATATTTATAACCATGAATGCTCTAAATACAAGCTGAGATTCAATGGTCATATGGGTCATAGATACATCGATCCTTACCGCCCCGCACCAACAGTGACGGCAAGAGGAGATGAGCGTGGGGGTGTAGTTGTTCTGCATCATCCAAACAACAATCGCCGGATGACAGCAAGAGAGCTTGCTGCTGTACAGAGTTTTCCTGATGACTTCAAATTTATAGGCACAAAAACCTCTGCATATCGACAAATAGCAAATGCTGTTCCGGTGGCTCTCGGTCGTGCTATCGGTATTATGTTAAGAGATGTTGCTGAAATTTTAGACCAATCGCAAAAGATGAATGTCGCATGACACCACAGAAACCTTTTGATACATATAAGTGGCGTTGGTTCAGTGTTGCACCAACCGAAGGATTACTCAATCCACCTGTCTTTTTGGGGGCACTAAGGGTTTTTGCTCGTCATGAAGGGGTGGCACCAGCAGACCCCGCAATTGCAGCAGAACTAAGAATTGTCCAGAGCGAGACGCGCACTAGTGTTGATTTAGCTCGAACCCCTGAACGCAACATTATCCGAAATTCTGGA
>JAJAZF010000162.1 GCA_026785875.1 Chamaesiphon sp.
ATATTAGATCGATGCTGCATAGTAATTCTCAGCCGATCGAAACAATTTCTATGGATGTTTACGCATATTAATTAGGGGTTTGTGAACAAACTAAAACCCGATCCCGTCTATAATTAGGTCGTTCAGCGATCGAGTGAGTCTTTTGAAGCAACGTTCTAATTATTGGCAACTTCTTCCCTATCTGCGTCCGCACAGGCTGACAATTGTGTTGGCATTATTGTGGATTGGAGTTTATACAGCTTTTTGGCCGATCCAAGCATGGTTAGCCGGACAAATCAGTAAATATGTGGGTACTGATGTCACGATGCTTGCCAAAATTGCGGTAGCTGGGGGACTGGTATATATCTTTCAAGGTATCGCTCAATATTGCATGAATACGTTGATGGCTAAGGCTGCTTTTGGGATTACCTTAGATTTACGCAAACGTACCTATGCACATCTGCTCGGCTTGAGTGGCGATCGATTGTCGCAGATGCAGTTGGGCGATTTATCATATCGATTGACTGAAGATATCGATAAAATTGGCGAAATTATTAATAAGATTTTTCATCAATTTATCCCATGTGTACTTCAGCTCATTGTGATCTTGGGATATATGGTTTATATCAATTGGCAATTAACATTAGCGGTATTTCTGATCGCACCAGTAATTGCTATTTTAGTGGGCTGGTTTGGTGAGAAGCTTCAAAAACAATCTTTGAAAAGTCAAAATCAGATTGCCGATCTATCTTCGCTAGTCACAGAAGATTTAGGTAGTATTCGGACGATCCAAGCTTTTGTTGCTGAAGACTATGCGCGGCAAAAATTCGGTCAAGAAGCTGAATTTAATCGTCAGGCAAAGTATCTAACAGAGAAGATTAATGCCTTACAACATCCGATCGTGAGTTTCCTGCAAGTCATTAGTATTCTATTTATCTTTGTCCTGGCTGGTATTCAGATTTCGGCAAAGAATTTAACTGCTGCTGATTTTGTTATTTACCTGACAAATATCGTGCTGATTATCAGTCCGATCGCGTTGACTACTAGTAATTATAACGAACTCAAACAAGCCGAAGCTTCCGTCGATCGAGTCTTTGAATTACTCGCTCTCCCGCAAACCATTACCGAACGCCCCGATGCGATCGTCTTACCACCAGTAACTAAGACAATTACCTATCATCATGTGAATTTTGGTTACACACCCGACAAACCCATTCTCAAAGATTTCAATCTCACCATCAGAGCGGGAGAAACGATCGCATTAGTAGGAACTTCTGGAGCGGGTAAAAGTACGATTTTGAGTTTATTAAATCGTTTCCATGATGTCTCATCTGGTAGCATCTCGATCGATGGCATCGATATCCGCGATGTGACACTCAAAAGTCTCCGCCGTCAGATCGGGATCGTCCCCCAGGATACAGTTTTACTCTCTGGAAGTATCGCCCAAAATATCGCTTTTGGACAGACAGACTTTGACATCAAAGATGTAGAAGAGGCGGCAAAAATTGCCAATGCTCATCAATTTATCTCCCAACTCTCTCAAGGTTATTATACTTATGTCGGTGAGAAAGGGACGACCTTATCCGGCGGACAAAAGCAGCGAATCGCGATCGCTAGAGCTGTATTATTCAATCCCCGAATTCTAATTCTCGATGAAGCAACTTCGGCTCTAGACTCTGAATCAGAAGCCTTAGTTCAAGAAGCCTTGGAACGAATTATGGCCGATAGAACGGTGTTTATTATCGCTCATCGTTTAGCGACAGTCAGAAAAGCCGATCGCATTTTGGCGATCGAAAACGGTCAAATTATCGAAGCTGGTAATCATCGCGAACTACTAGCTCTATCTGGACGTTACGCTCAGTTTTATG
>JAJAZF010000163.1 GCA_026785875.1 Chamaesiphon sp.
GTATTGTACCGCACGATTTTAAAAAACACCGATGTCCCGCCACAAGCCTGATGTCTAGATGCGACTTAGATCCGGAGTATCCCACTTTTTAACCCTCACCCTAAATCCCTCTCCCTCAGGGAGAGGGACTTTGAATCCGGCTCCCTTCTCCCTGAGGGAGAAGGGCTGGGGATGAGGGCAGTTAACCTCCGCAAGAAAAAGTGGGATACTCCCATTTAGATATAGTTCAAAAGTAGCAACGTCAATCCCGCTCCCCTCTATACTGGGATTAACTAGCACAAAAATACCACAATTGTCCCAAAACTCTCTATCCTAGAGGGTAGGTGAATTCCCTTTCTGCGCTCGATTATGATTCCTCTACAACTGTCACTCAAGAACTTTCTCAGTTACAGCGAAGCCAGTTTAGATTTTACAGGCTTGCACACCGCCTGTATCTGTGGTGCCAATGGCGCGGGTAAATCGTCTCTACTAGAGGGGATTACCTGGGCGATTTGGGGCGAATGTCGGGCGGTGAGTGAGGATGATGCGATTAGTGCAGGTGCGATGGATGTACGGGTAGATTTTACTTTCAAGATGCACGGCGAGACTTGTCGGATCATTCGCACTCGTCAACGGGATGGAAATGGCGGATTGGAGTTTCAGATTCAGACGAGTGGGGGACAGTTTCGCACGCTCACACAGAAAGGGATTCGTTCCACCCAAGCTTTAATCGATGACTATCTGAAGATTGATTATGATACTTTTATTAATTCTGCCTATTTACGTCAGGGTAAGGCTGATGAGTTTATGCTCAAAAAGCCAGCCGATCGCAAGCAAATTTTAGCAGATTTATTGAAGCTCGATCGCTACGAACAATTAGCCGATCGCGCCAAGGAGTCGTCAAAGCAGTATAAGCTCCAAGTGGAGGTATTGACGGACAGTTTAGCCCAGGCTCAGGTACAACTAGCCCAAATTGAGGGGATTACTCAGCAGCGCGATGAGGCAAAAGTACTGATTACCACATTGCAGCAAGCACAAGCGATGGAGGAGCAGGAATTAGAAAGTTTTAAAACTATTGCCAGACAGCGCGAGACTTGGCAACAACAATTAGGCTGGGAGCAAAAACGCGATCGAGAATTGAGCCAAGCATCAGTCCAAATCCAAGCAGATCTCCAGCTTTTAACGCTCGATCGAAATCGTCTAGATCTTCTATTAATTCGCTCGGACGAGATTTCGATCGCTTACCAGGATTATCTCAGCTTACAGCAGCAGGTAGAAGTCCTAGACAGGAAGTTCGATACTTATCAGCAGAGTGAGATCGATCGGCAAAAATTACAGCAACAATTGGCAGGGCAAACCCAAGAGTTACAATTAACACTGGGGAAAAGCCAAGCAGAGCTAGCCCTAGTGATGCAGCAAGAGCTAGAGTTAATTGCTATTTTAGCTACAGCGGGTGATATAACTACAGCAATGTCCCAATTGCAAGTATGTCGTCAGCAGTTATTGCAGTTAGATCGATTACAAGCTGAGGTATTGCCACTCCAACAAGAGCGAGTATTATTGGAGGGTAAGATCGATCGAGAGACAGCGAAAATTCAAGCTCAATTAAATGAGCTAATCTTGCGAGAGCAGCAAGTCAAAACCAAGGCTGATGAGCATCCTCATTTAATCACTCGACTAAGTTTGCTAGATACGCAGATCGTTGAACTAGATCGTAAAAAAGTTTATCAAAAGCGAGTTGAAGACAAAGGTTTAGGCAAAAAGGAAAATCTCCAACGTTTGGAGGCAGATATCCGTAATTATCAGCGGCAATTAACAGAATTAGATCGCAAACTAGAACTATTAGAAATTCCTGATGCTAGTTGCCCATTGTGCGATCGACCTTTGGATAAAAATCATTGGCAACATGTTTTAACTAGTGCCAAAACCGAACGAGAAAATATCGAACAACAGATTTCAGCGACTCAAGAAGAACATTCACGTTATGCGCGAGAACGTCAAGCTCTACTCACTGAGTATAAGCAATTGCAAGGTGAATTAGCCGGATCTGAAATTTTACGCGAACAGCGAGGTAAATTGCAAGCTCAATTAGATTCGATTGCTGAACTTCAAGTAAATCTCCAAGAAATCGCTGTCGAAAAGTCTCAAATAGCAATCGCGATCGAGTCAAAAAATTATGCTAGTGAATTTCAATCTCAATTGCAAGAATTACTAGTTAAACTAGCAGCTACTAACTATAGCGAACAAAGCCATGCGCTAGCCAGAGGTGATGTTGACAAATTGCGCTGGGCAGAAATCAAGCAAGAACGCATCAAGGATACCGAACGTAGAAAACAACAATTAATCGAGCGGAAGAGTCAATTACAAATTGAGATCGCCCAAAATGAAGCGGAGATCGATCGACTCCAAACTGATTCAGATTTACGCATCGAACTAACCGAAATAGAACGACAAATTGAATTATTAGGATACGATCGCCATCATCACAATCAACTAGCTATTAATCTCCGTCAATCCCAATCGATCCAACTGCAATATCAAGAAGTTCAACAGGCAAAAAAAACTCATCCTCAACTACTCGATCGGGTTAAAGTATTAGAAACTAACGATCGACAAAATTTAGACGATCGACAAAAATCGAGATTAGAGATCGAGCGGATGAATCTAGAGATTGCCAAAATACCTAACACCGACGAACGAATTGGATCGATCGAACAACAACTATCCCAACGTCGTCAGCAACTAGATACCAATCTCTCAATCTTAGGAAGTCTAGAGCAACAACTGACCCAATTAAATAATATCAAAGTACAACTGCGATCGCAACAGCAGCAGCTCGACACCTACAAACAACAGCAAAAAATTTATGACGAACTAGGTAAAGCCTTTGGTAAAAATGGTATTCAAGCCTTAGTAATCGAGAATGTCTTGCCCCAACTAGAAGCCGAGAGTAATCAAATCCTCTCTAAACTTAGTAATAATCAATTCCACGTTCAATTCATCACTCAAAAAGCTACAAAAGGCAGCCGAACTAAGAAAGCGAATATCAAAAATGCTAAATTTATCGATACATTAGATATCGTCATCGGTGATGCTAATGGTACCAGATCCTACGAAACATACTCTGGCGGCGAAGCTTTTCGGATTAACTTCTCCATCCGCCTAGCACTTGCAAAACTCCTCTCTCAACGGGCAGGAACGCCCCTACAGATGCTAATCGTAGATGAAGGATTTGGCACACAAGATCGCGAGGGATGCGATCGATTGATTGCGGCTATTAATGCTATTTCTGCCGACTTTGCCTGTATCCTGACTGTTACCCACATGCCCCAATTTCGGGAAGCATTTCAAACCCGAATTGAAGTCCAAAAAAC
>JAJAZF010000164.1 GCA_026785875.1 Chamaesiphon sp.
AATCACACCAATTACAACCATTTTTGAGCTGATAAAATATGCCATTGAGGAGTTGTCGTTTTGTCCATACTGGGGGTCGAGTTTTCTTCTTCTGAGATAAGAGTAACGGCTCGATTATTTCCCACTCCTTATCTGTCAAATCGCTTGAATATCCCATTTTTACCCCAGCCTGCTCGAACTTACTACTCTATCTTGATTTTACTCGACCTGCCTTGGCAGCACTTCGCGATCGCCAAAAAGATCTCAAATGGGTTCTATAGTTTTGGAGTAGTAGATTTAGTAAAAGATCTTAACGATTGTTGGTATGCACTGGAAGTCGGTACAGATGGAATCTATAATCATGTCGATCGAGATCTTGAAAACGATGACTTATTAGATGAGCTAAATCAAAGACTCGCGATCGCTTTTTGGAAAAGATTGGGTACACCTCCTTGGGGGAAAAGCTGGAAATATCAAGAATTAATTTAGATGAATGTAGGTGAAGTGTCAACTGTTTAACTTTGTACTCCGAATAACTGCTCTAAGGCGATCGATTGTGCCGCAGCCATTTGTCCGTAACAGAACACACAAGGTATTTCCGGTGGTAAGTCTGCTGCAATTGCCATTAAATAAGGACTGCCATAAATAACTAATCCCTGTAATTGATGATTAGCTAATAATTGCTGAAACAACTGTTTTGCTACAGATGTAATCCCTAGTCCGCCAGAAAATGGACTGGTACGAATAAAAAGTTGCAGAATAACTAGTTCGTCAGGTTCAATGCTAATTGTCGGGCTATGACGGTTAATTAGTCGGAGTTGATAACCGAGTTGATTTGGAATGGTTATCGCTGGAGTACTACGGCTCAAGAAGGTAGTATCTAAAATCTCTTCTATCACGATGATATTCTTGCCAGGGCGTGGCTGTAGGGGTAATGTGCCCTGAGTAATCAGTGAGTCTTGTAAGATGCGATCGGCAATAGCTATCGATTTTGGTTGAGCGAGTGTCGTCAATGGGGCTGGTTGACTGTTGACTGGCGATTGCGTGAGGGTGACACCATCCCACTCCTTAAATAACTTCTGTTTGGCTCGCCAAATCCGCCCGACGCTATCTTTAATCCGTTCTGCACTAATCAGCCCTGACTCTACTGCATGACACACAGCCTGAATCGCAATTTCGGGATCTACAGGCATCAAAATAATGTCCGAACCAGCCGATACAGCCATCACTGGCGCATCATCCGCGCCATAGCGATCGGTAATCGCTCCCATCACCAAGGCATCGGTACTAATTAACCCCTCAAAGCCCAAATTATGCCGTAATTCCTCAGTTAAAATCCTGGGGGAAAGCGTCGCGGGGAATTCGGGATCGAGTGCGGGAATTAGCAAATGGGCACTCATGACACTATCTACACCCGCCGCAATTGCCGCTCGAAATGGGGGCAACTCGATCGAGTCCAATCGCGCCCGATCGTGGGTAATTATGGGCAGTGCCCAGTGTGAATCCACCCCTGTGTCCCCGTGTCCTGGAAAATGTTTAGCACACGTCAGCACCGGATAATCTGCCGCTCCGTGGATATAAGCTGTAGCCAACTGACTGACAATTTCGGGAGTCTCCCCGAAGGCGCGAATATTAATGACGGGATTGGCGGGGTTATTATTGACATCGACAACTGGAGCCAAAATCCAATTGATCCCGACTGCTAGGGCTTCAGTGGCGGTAATCGCGCCCATCTGTCGGGCATACTCGATCGCTTTGGGTAAATCTGTCTGGGCGATCGCATTTAGAGCCATTGGTGGCGCAAACCAAGTACCCCCTGTAAACCTTTGCCCTACTCCTTCCTCGATATCTGCGGCAATTAGGAGGGGATATGTTGCCCAGGCTTGCAACTGCTGGATTCTAAGTGTCAATTCTCCCGCATTTCCACCCCAGAATATCACCCCACCGACACCGAGATCGGCGATCTGGTGTTTGAGTGTGGCTCGATCCCGTTCGCCAAATTCAGGGTACTGGATCTGACGATCGAATAAATGGCTAGAGGCTCTTACTACCACCATTTGGGCTACTTGTTGAGCGAGAGAAAGTTGGTTTAAATCGGGGAATTGCATAGGATCGATCGGAAGGATGGTGAATAGGAAAGTGCGCTCAACCGAACTGAGCTAATTTTTCGATAATTGTTAAAATAGAGATAATCCAAAATTTCTCAGCGTAGGTTACGACCGGGATATTTTTTAGAAGATCTCGACGAGCCTGACAAAATGCAAAGACGAACTCTATTATCGGCTGCGCTAGTACCGATCGGTGCTGCTGGCGGACTTTATTTTTTATCCTCAAAGACACCCCCAATGGCAAAGACACAAGGCGAATTTGAAATCACCAAGACTGACGATGAGTGGCGCAAGATCCTCACTCCCGAACAGTTTAATGTATTGCGGAAACACGGCACCGAACGCGCTGGCACCAGTATTCTAGACAAAGAGTATGGTAATGGTCAATTTGTCTGTGCTGCTTGCGAGTTACCCCTATTTGTCTCTGAGACAAAGTTTGATAGTCGCACTGGCTGGCCGAGTTTCAACGATCCGATCCCTGGTGCGATCGAGACTTCAGTTGATAAGTCCTTATTTTCGACTCGCACAGAAGTTCATTGTCGTCGCTGTGGCGGACATTTGGGACATGTATTTGAAGATGGTCCTAAACCTACCGGACTACGTTACTGTATGAACGGCATCTCGATGAAGTTTGTGCCAGCATAGTTTCTGGAGCTGATGGCTGGAGATGTTCGCTCGTCTCCAGCTATCGGATCGGATTTAAACAAGTGAAGACGCAACATTCGATCGTGATTATTTTTTGCTGAATATCGTAAATATAAGCTGTCGAACATTTAAATCACATTGTCGCTCGTGCCTTCTGCCTTCTGCCTTTTCTCAACCAGTAGATTAAATGACTAACAGCTTATCGAGGATATTTACTTTACCTGTTGGTAATTATTAGCCAAACCATTCGATCGATCCCAACTAATTACACATCTATAGATGAGTTAAATCATGTCCCAAACTGTTGCAGATTGGATGAGTTACGAGTTGATTACTGTCAATCCTAGCACCCCGATCGCGGATGCTGTCAAGTTGTTAGTCGAGCGCAAAATTAGCGGTTTACTTGTAATAGACGATGAGAACAAACTTGTCGGCACAATTTCTGATTCTGACTTGATGTGGCGGGAAAAAGGCCCCGACCAACCACCATATATGATATTTTTAGGTGGCGTAATTTATTTCCAAAATCCATTAACAGCCGATCGAGATTTACATAAAGCTTTAGGACAAACAGTTGGAGAAGTGATGACTCCTCACGCGATCTCAATTTATGCGGATCTGCCGCTCCCAGAAGCTGCCCGAATCATGCACGATCGAAAAATTCACCGTCTAGCTGTAGTTGATGCCGAGCGTCATCCGATCGGGATTATTACTGAAAGTGACATAGTTCGTGCGATCGCTGCTGTTTGATTAAGTAATAAGTAATAAGTAATAAGTAATAAGTACGGGAGAGCCGATAAAACTATCTTGGAGAGTCAATTCTCAAGCTAGTTTTGTTGTTTCTATCTCTGCTGTTTTAAACATTTCGATCTATTCGATCGATCGAACAATCAATTTCTGAGTACGGCGGCGCGGCGACAGTTGCTGCAAGGATTAGCTTTAGCCTCGGTACCAGTATTACTAGAAGGCAAATTGCGATCGCATCAACAGCTAATTAGTCTATTACAACAGTCTGATGTCGATCTATTTGGGATGAAATAATAGATAATAAGTAAAATTACGAGCGACTAATATCATCAAACCAATTCGATCGGGCTTAATTCGCTTATTTGCTGGCGATCGGGCGCGAATTCGGCTCGTCTATCTGGAAGTCCCGAGCGCTCGACTATTACAGCAAAATTGCAGCCGCAAAGCACAAGTCCCTACCGCAGTCATCGATCGTTATCGCGATCGATTAGAGATTCCCAATCTGACTGAAGCTCATCAATTAGATTGTTTCGTCGAGGTGTGAGTAAGAATTCTGCCTAAAATTGCGAGGAGTGGTGATAAGATCGATAAAATGTAGATCGTCAATCTAAATTTTATCGATCTTTAAAATTTTACTCCCCTATTTGTATTTATATGACTGATATTACTACATTAATTAACTCAGAAAATAAAGGCGATCGAATTAAAGCCTTAAACACGATCAGAGAACTCGAACCAGCCATTGCTTTTGGCTACATCAAACAATTGGTAACAGACAAAAATACTCGCGTCCGCTATGCAGCCGTGAGTCAAATGGCGACATTGGGAACCGAAGATCTCGCTCAGAGTTTAACTATTTTACGCGATCGACTCGTCAATGATACCGAACCCGATGTTCAAGCCGCAGCCGCAGATGCTATCGGCGCGCTCAAACTAACTGATGCTTTTGACGATCTCCAAAATCTCTATGAGACTACGCCTGAGTGGTTAGTGCAGTTTAGTATTGTCGCTGCATTGGGTGAGTTGGGAGACGCACGGGGCTTAAAATTATTACAAACTGCTTTGACTAATGAAACCACCCTCGTCCAAACTGCGGCGATTGGGGCGATTGGGGAATTAGGCGATCCCACTGCGATCGAGAGTATCATCCCGTTTGTCACTCATCAAGACTGGCAAATTCGCTACCAATTGGCTCGATCTTTGCGGACATTGGGCGGCGAATCAGCAGCTAAAGCTTTGGCAATTTTAGCAACTGATGATGTCGAGCAGGTTGCTTTAGAAGCGCAGGGGAAGTAGTTGAGAGTTGATTCAAAGTGGTAGCTCTAATTCTGACTCTAGATTTTCGATCGACTGAATCCCGCGTGGATCTCCGAGCTTGAGTAGAGCTGCTTTGGCATCATCTCTGACACCAATATCATCATCTTCTTCGAGGACTTGAATCAGTGCATCAACAGCAGTAGCATAGACAACATTGGATGGTAATTCCCGACACAATCGCCCTAATGACCAAGCGCAATTACTTCGCACAGCCGCTAATGGATCGTTAATTAATGCTTCAATCATCGGTGGTACGGTGGCGATGACAGCCTCATAACTGAGGTCTGCGGCTTGACCGAGGGCACTAGCCGCCCAGAGCCTGACAGCCGAAATATCCAGCTTGAGAGAGCGTAATAGTGGCTTGAGAGCGCGACGATCGCGACAGTTGCCCAGTGCCCAAACAATCCCCTTGCGGACATAACCATTCCAATCTCGATCGAGTTGCCAGATCAGCGGTTCGACAGCATTGTGGCTGGGATTGCGCCCTAAACCATAGGTAGCAGCAACCCTCACTAAAGGGCAAGGATCGGTTAATAGGGCGATTAAGTGGGGAATGGCTCGTGGATCTTGAATCTCACAAAAAGCCCGTGCGGCTAGCATCCGTTGGGCGGTAACTGGATGAGTGAGTAATTGCAACATCTCCTCTGGATCTGGTCTGAGGGGTTCTGGATGGGCATCTAGTACAGCTAAAGTATCCAGATCGTCAAGATGACTATCTAGATCGGTGTCATCTTCTAGGAAGTTCAGATCTGCTTCGTAAACCATAATAAATACTCTAGCCTATGCCCATACCCAAAATCTAGTCTCAACCTCTACATTTGCCAACCAATATCATCAGATCGACATTAGCTGGTTAGTAACTCCTTGAGTTGCGATGGAAAGCTCAAGTGGCTACTTGTGATGTTGGCGTAGCCTTGCCTTTGGCATTGCGTAGTCGTTCCCGCGAGTCTCTCCTTTGGAGATATTACGCCAACGACTGTACATGGCATTATAGCAAAGTGGACGTATCCCAGCTCACATCTTTCAATCCACAAATATACTCACATCTTGTACCAATGCGTAGATACTATTGCTGCGATAACCCATGGGTACCCACAAGGGGCACCCCTACAAGTTATCTGTAGGGGTGCCCCTGTCTTGAAAAGGTGCTTCACTTGGGGAAACCCCAAGAACGCACTTTTCGCTGTCTTGTCGTTTTTTTATGCGGGGGGAACCCCCGCATAAAAACGCCGCTTGTGGGTACCCTCAGCTCTACACTAATTACTAATAGTTTCGTACTGGTGCAAGATGTGAGTATAGCAACCGCGAAGGCGATGAGGATAGTACAGCGATTGTGTCTTGGATCGCTTCAAATGTTTAAAAAACTATGACAGGTTAATTTGGGTCGAAATTAGACTTGAGTTTTAGTTGTAGATCTGTACCTTTTTTCAATACTACTTCACCACCAGGACTTGAGAGAACAAAGGCTGTGGCTGCGGCTGCTCCTGCTAGTTTACCATTTTTAAATTTAGCCTTGTTGCCGATGAAGTTCCCAGCGATCGTGCCACCTAAAATGATTCCGGTATTTTTGAGAAATTGTCCTTTAGTTTTACTTTCAACTTTAGTATTGACCAATGCAGCATCGATCGGTAAAATCTCACCATTTTTGAGTTTAATACCATCAAAGGATAAGTTCATCAAAGCTTTCTTACCTCTGGCTGCTTTAGTGACATTTTCTACATGTCCTTCGATCGTCGCATCTTTTAGGGCTGGATATTTACCAACAGAACTATTTTTGACTTTAATTGTAAATTTTTCATTATTCTGATTTTTCCCACTAGAGAGTTCTTGTTGGAGGTCGGTATTGAAGGTGACTCCAGCCGGAACTACTGCTATCCCCGTAACAGTCGCACGTTTATTGCCTGTAGTCGTCATGGCTCCTGTCGTGGCTGGTTGGATAGTATCTACAGGTCGATCGGCTACCTTTTTACCACAACTAGCTAAACTACCCAAACATAGAGTTATCAGCACTAGTGAAACAGATTTTTTTAACATTATTTTAGACTCAACTCCTCAAACCACAACAAAATTGGATGTGATAGCAGTAGTCTAACATTTGCCGATCGATTCAACCATTAGCTAGATGTACGAACATCTCTACTTTACGCCCCTACTCGCCGATTTCGAGCTATGTGTATGTATAGATCTTTATCGATCCTATAAATAAGTCGATCGAGAGTATTGGCAGTTTACTTTACCAATGATTTCTCGACCTAGCCATGCGGTATTATCAGCGAGAGATTTGAGATTATTGCTAGTAGCCGACCAAGTTTTTTGGGGATCGAAGAGGATGAGCTGAGTCGGTGGAGATTGGCGGAGACACTGAGCTGGTTTGGTGCTCAGGGCTGCCCATAATTCGAGGGCTGACAACTTACCTGGAACGACTAGATTTTGCCAGAGTAAAGGTAATGCCAATTCTAAACCGATCGCGCCTGGAGGAGCTTCGCCAAAAGCAACAGTTTTCTCTTCATAAGTATAAGGACTATGATCGATGGCGATCGCATCTAGTACTCCCATTTTTATCCCCTCAATCAGGGCAATTTGGTCATCTGGAGTGCCCAAAGGAGGGTCGAGCTTGAAATTGGGGTCGTAAGTTGCCAGATCGGTGGTATTGGCGACTAGATGCAGCCAGGTGGTACTAGCCGTAATCGGTACGCCGCGTTGTTTAGCCGCAGCAATTATTTCTACGCCCCGACGGGTAGAAATCCGCATCAGGTGGACGGGAGTACCAATTTCGGCGATGATTTCGATCGTTGCAGCTAGAGCCGCCGCTTCGCTACTGACAGGATCGACAGGTAAGCCATATTTGAGTGCGGCGACTCCCGCTCTAGCAATCCCATTACCGCGCAACTGACGATCGAGCGCGTATAATCCGATCGGGCGGTTGAATGGTTGGAGATATTCGAGCAGACGGCGGATTAAGGCCAGATTGGCGATCGAGTGTCCATCCGCCCAGCCGATAATATTAGTGCTGCTGAGTTCTGCCAATTCTGTCATCGTCTTACCTTCTACTCCCTGAGTGAGTGCGCCCCAGTAGCCAAGCTGGGGACAATTAGGGATTTGGGTAGCGATTTGATGGTACTCTCGATCGAGGCTGACAATGCTACTAGCTCGATCGAGTGCGGGTAATGTATCGGGTAAAATATTGAGCCAGACAAATCCCCCTGCTTTGGCGGCGGCGAGTAAAGATCCGATCGTTTCTCGCTCCTCATGCCCTGGTGTGCCACTATGACTATATAGATCTACCAATCCTGGTGCCAGAATTAGGTGTTGTGCAGGGGTAATGTTTAGATCTGGTGGGAGTTGGGTTGTCTGTGAGACTTCCTCAATTACGCCATCGATGACTAATATATCTGCTACTCGTTCCGATCCTGTGCGATCGATGGCAACAATCGGGTCTAATATTCTAATCTGTTGGAATAATTGGTTCATCTGTTTGGAGGGAGCAAAGGCATTTACTACAACGCACCAGCCGCCGTTTTGTCGAGAATCCCGCCAGACAAGTGACTAGTTATATTCAGAGCTTGAATCACAGGTTGACCCTCAATCCCGTCTGGATAATCAATTACCGTCACCGCACCATTACCCTGCTTGATCTTCCAGATATCTGCCAAACCTAGTCCCAGCAGATAACACAATAACACCTTATTGGTCGCATCGTGAGCGACGACGATCCCTGTTTGCGATCGATCGCCCACTTGGACGAGAATTCTACCCCATGCAGCAGTCGCCCGATCCCAGACATCCTGAAGATTCTCGCCTTCAGGCATTTGGACTGACTCTGGGTGAGTATGCCACCGTTCCAACTCACCTGGATACTCAGCTTCAATTTCGGATTCAAATTTACCTTCCCAGAGTCCATGCCCGATCTCGCGCAAATCTGCATCTTCATTCAATACTAGTCCGGTCCGACCCTTGAGAATAATTTCGGCTGTTTCTTTGGGACGTAACATCGAACTAGTAAATCCAAAGTCAATTTCGGTGGTTTTTAAAAATTCAGCGGCTAGACTGGCTTGATTGCGTCCGTATTCGTTGAGCGGGACATCAATTTGTCCTTGAAATTTACCCGCCCGATTCCAGTCAGTTTCGCCATGACGGACGAGCAGAAATCTTGGTCCTTGATTTTGGGGGCGCAATGTTGGTAATTTTTGTCCGAGGTGACTGGTTTGATTGAGTGATTCTAACTGGACGCTCTCGCCCCAACCACCACTAAAATTAAGCACGGTAACACCACAATTTGACTGCTGGATGCTGTGGTACATCGCGGGCTGTATACCTAGTGCCGTACTAATCAGCGCACGGTTGATGCCATTGTGGGCGACGATGAGGATCGTTTGTCCTTGATGTTGCGGTAAGATTCCTTGCCAAAAAGTAGTCGCTTGTTCGTATAAGGCTAAGACTGGGAAAAACTCTTGCTGACTACCATCAGCTTGAGGACGCAACATTTTCAATTTGTGGGGACGTTCTTTCCAGGTTTGATATTCGGCTGCGTATTTTTCGCGGACTTCCTGATTGAACATGGTTTCCCATAGTGGGAGAGCGATTTCCAATAAGCGATCGTCTGTCTGGAGGCGATCTTGCTGCTCCAAGCCAGATAAGACGGTAGTTGCTGTCTGCTGCGCTCTTTGCAGGGGGCTAGAGTAGGCTGCATCAAATTCTAAGCCTTGAAATGCTGCACCAGTTAGCCTAGCATCTTCTCGACCTCGATCGGTCAGAACTGATAAATCGCTGCGCCCTTGGATGCGCCCTTGACTGTTATAAGTACTCTGTCCGTGCCGTAAAATAATAACTCGCATACTCAAAAGCCTTGTCCTCCACAATCGCTGACTTATCTTACCCTGCACTGTTACCAATATCTACGTGCTGGTGCAACTAAAAATATCCCCGTCTGAACTTCTACCAGCAGTCTCACCCGCAAAATTAGGAATTGCTTCAAAACAATGCAAATCAGACTAAACTAGTAACTAGTCAACTATACTAAAATCAAAGTCAATTACTGTTGTCGATCGCACCTACTAATGGCAGGAGTTATGGACGAGTAGTTTAACTACTTTGCAAGTGAATAATTATTTATCCTCGCGTGCCCGATCGACTCATAATTTAACAATTTCTTAGTGTTTACATCGCAGTACTCCGAGATTAATCTCAATCTGGATCGTCTTCGCAAATGTCTAATTTGACTTCAACTATCCGGGGTTATTATCCCCTGAATACATTTAAGACTGTCCGAGATTTGTGGCACCAAATGGCGGCGGAGATTCTTGGCAACAGGGGGTATCCCAACCAAAATGTGCGAGTGGTGACGAATGCGGATTTTAGCTGGGCATATTCTGGAGCTGGGAAGTTCGATCCGCCAGTAGCCACACTAGAGCACTTACCACAATTCTCACTATTACAATCTGACAAGTTTCAAGCATTATTAACTGGGAGTGTCGTCAGCCCAGCTAATTCGCAGCAAATGGCGATCGAAATTACCTTTGTATCTGGAGAGATCGATCGATTTATTGGGCCGCTAATTCCCTACTTGCCCTCAACAGTAAAATTAATCGCCGCTCCTGATTTTGCTAACGATAGCTATCTCCAGAGCTGTTTTACGCAACTATTGTTAAACGCGTTGGCGCAGCCGCTCCTCTGTGATGACGGATTACCCGCCACGCGCAGCATCGCCGCACAAAATCATGCAAATGTTGCGCCAATAGAAAAGATCTCGCCCCAAGAACTCGATTTACAACAACAAGTAGCTCAAGCCGACTTACTTAATTATATCATTACCCAAATCCATCAAACATTGGATTTACCGATTATTCTTCAAGCCGCAGTCGAGCAGGTTCAGACATTTTTACATGCAGATAGATTAATTATTTATCAATTTGAGTTTGCCAAAATTGATGGTAAAGTTAGCGGTAAAGGTTTTGATGATTATAATGGCGTGGGAAGAGTTGCCTATGAATCGATTGGGATTGCCAATCTTCAATCTGTTTTAGATGTGACAGAGCATCAGGATTGTTTTGACGCTCGACAATTGTGGCACAATTATCGAGATGGGATGACTAAATCGATCGATCGAGTCGATCTAGAGTACGCTCGAAATCAATGTATGCTGGATTTGATGAAGCGATCGCAGATCGAGTCTAAATTAGTAGTGCCGATTGTTGTTAATTCAGAGTTGTGGGGTTTATTAATCGCTCATCAGTGTCAATCTCCGCGTGAGTGGCAAGTTCAAGAAACTCAATTTCTCCAAAAAGTTGCCGAGCATTTAGCTCTGGCAATTAATCAATCTGAGCTGTACTCAGCTAGTCTTTGGTACACTCAAAATCTCGAACAGCGAGTCAATGAAAGAACGCGAGAGTTGCGCGATGCGGTGCTTGTCGCTCAAACTGCAAATCAATCTAAAACTGAATTTCTCGCACTCTTGAGTCATGAATTACGAACGCCACTCACTAGTATTTTAGGGTTGTCTGCTACACTACTTAGATTACCACTAACTAACTTAACCGATCGACAACAAAAATATCTCCAAATAATTCATAATAGCGGCGAAAATTTATCAGAATTAATTGATGATATCTTAGATTTTTACAAGCTAGAAGTCGGAAAAACTTTTCTTAAAGTCAGTGAATTTTCATTATCAAAACCGATCGAGCAAGTAGTTGAAATTGTCAGAGCAAAAGCAGAATATGGGAAAATTGCCCTTGAAGTTCAAACCATTAGTAACGGTAATGTTTCACAGCTAAACGGTCGCGACTTACGCTTCCGTGGCGATCCTAAACGGGTGCGTCAGATCTTATTAAATATCTTGACTAATGCAATTAAATTCACACCCGAACATGGAACAGTAATTATCCGCACCTGGCTAGAGGATTCCGCTGCCGTATTTGAGGTTGAAGATAGTGGGATCGGCATCGAAGCCGAGCAAATCCCGCGTTTATTCAAAAAGTTTCAACAACTAAATTCTGAATACGACCGAGATTATGGCGGGATGGGTTTGGGACTAGCAATTACTCAACAATTAGTCGAACTACATGGTGGATCGATCGAGGTTGATTCGATTGTGGGTTCTGGTTCGACCTTTACAGTCCGCCTGGCTGCACAACCACTCCAATTACCAACTAATGATTGGGTGCAAATGGATCGTCAATTGGTATTTCGAGATCCCGAACTCAACCCAATTCCCACCCGAATTGTGTTGATCGAACAGGATGAAGATTTGGCTAACTTTATCTGTGATATTCTCACTGCTGCGAGGTATCAAGTGACTTGGTTATTATCTGCCGAATCATCATTTCGACAGATATCGATGTTTGAACCAGATTTATTAATTGTCAATTTGACACAACATGCGGATATTGTCGATCGCTTAATCGGCAATATCCGCATGTCGAGTAAAATTAGCGAAATCAAAATTCTCGCGATCGCCACTAAAGAGGATACTATTAGTCCAATTAGCAAGCAATATGTAGATGACTATCTGTGGCTCCAAGTAAATCCCGAACAGTTGTTACGGCAAATTACCAAGTTACTCAGTTCAATCGGGGTGAGGGAATAGGGAAGATTTTTGATTAGCTCCTAATTACTAATTTAGTGATGAACCCGTTACAAGGGTGACAGTTTTACTACCAACTGCGTGTAAATGTGTTTTATGAAAGAAACCGCGCTTGGAGCTTGGGAACTGCCATTGATAACCATCAGGATCGGGATATGTATTCATCAACTTCGACCAAGCATGAGCATTATTAGCCGCTGTTAATAAATTATTGCTCACAGCGATGCCCAATCGTTTTGCTAATTCAACCAGTTCTAATTTAAGACAGGTGGCGATTTCGCCTTGACTATCGAGAGTTAGATACTGAGCGTCTTTAGATTGTGTGAGTGTGTTGAGAACGTTATAAACTTGAGTAGCAGATTGCTGATGGCGATCGAGTAACTCAGTCAAACGAGCGATCGCACTGACACAGTGAACGTCTAAACTCGAACTAGAACAGGAGTTCAACAGTTGTGTCAAACACTTAGTCTGCTCTTGTTCGAGCTGAAGTTGTTGCTGATGATTTGTCAGAGTTTGATTGACAGATTGCGCCAGTTGTTGGCTGAGTCGCTCCTGTGGGATCTTGCTTGCGTCAGACGAGTCAACTATGGTAGTCTCGCCGACTGGAGCAAGCTGCTGTGAAGAATCTAATTCTTGGTTGATAGTTATCATAATTCAGGAGTTGGGGGTGAGAGAATGGCGGTGGGGCGATTAACATCCAACTAAATTAATGCTAAATCGCAAATTGAAGTTGAGGTGGAGATGCATTAAACAGTTGACAGTTGACAGTTGACAGCTTGCACTGAGCGTAGTCGAAGTGTTGACAGCGATTCGCCGTACGTAGGGTTCCCCGAGGGTTTAGCGGCGTTTTTATTCGGGGGTTCCCCCCGAATAAAAAAACGACAAGACAGCGAATCAAGAGAGCGAAGTTGTTAAGTGGGAGATTTAAACTCCCTCTTAACAACAGGGGCTTTAAACCCTTACTGTTTGATCAAATCTAAATCGACGAGTGGCTAGGCAAGCACAACAGTGTAGTATTTACAAGATCTAGCTTCTACCCTCTGCTATAGTTCCCTATTTAAACCCGATTGACACAACTCCAACCCATCTCAAGCTCAAAAAATTTCTCACCAAGTACCCCAAACCCCGTAAGATAGATCGGAATTCATAATTTCTCCCCTACCCTCTACCCCCACCTCAGAGCCTCAAAGCCTAAAGCCTTCCTACCCCTACCCCCTACCCCCTAACTCTATGCCTCGCCGGACTGACATACACAAAATCTTACTCTTAGGTTCTGGGCCAATTGCGATCGGCCAAGGGTGTGAATTTGACTATTCTGGCACCCAGGCTTGTAAAGCACTGCGTGAGGAAGGTTATTACGTCATTTTGGTCAACTCCAATCCTGCGACCATTATGACCGACCCAGACACGGCCGATCGCACTTATATCGAACCGCTAACGCCAGAGTTTGTCGAAAAAGTAATTATCAAAGAACGTCCCGATGCTATGCTCCCGACAATGGGGGGACAAACAGCTCTAAATATCGCGGTGAGTCTGGCGAAATCTGGCGTATTGGAGAAATATGGAGTCGAATTAATTGGCGCGAAATTACCCGCGATCGAAATGGCCGAAGATCGGCTGTTATTTAAAGAGGCAATGGCGCGGATCGGCGTACCAGTTTGTCCATCAGGCATCGCTACCACCCCTGTAGAGGCACGGGAAGTCGCTAAACAGATAGGGAACTTCCCACTGATTATTCGTCCCGCCTATACCCTCGGAGGTGCCGGAGGGGGGATCGCTTACAATCAAGAAGAGTTTGAAGCGATCGTCCAAACTGGACTCGAAGCTTCGCCTGTCGATCAGATCTTGGTCGAGAAATCTCTGCTGGGCTGGAAGGAGTACGAACTAGAGGTGATGCGGGATCTAGCGGATAATGTGGTGATTATTTGCTCGATCGAGAATATCGATCCGATGGGGATTCATACCGGAGATTCGATTACAGTAGCTCCAGCTCAAACGCTGACTGATAAGGAGTATCAGCGGTTGCGCGATGCGTCGATTAAAATTATTCGCGAGATTGGGGTTGAGACGGGGGGTTCTAATATTCAGTTTGCGGTACATCCCGATACAGGCGAATTTATCGTCATCGAAATGAATCCGCGCGTCAGTCGGAGTTCGGCGTTAGCTTCCAAAGCAACGGGATTCCCGATCGCTAAATTTGCCGCAAAATTAGCAGTGGGTTACACTCTCGATGAGATTCCCAATGATATTACTAAAAAAACGCCAGCTTCCTTTGAACCGACGATCGATTATGTAGTTACCAAAATTCCTCGGTTTGCCTTTGAAAAATTCCCTGGTTCTTCCCAAACGCTGACAACTCAAATGAAGTCAGTCGGCGAAGCAATGGCGATCGGTCGGACATTTCAAGAGTCATTCCAGAAAGCCTTGCGATCGCTCGAAATCGGGCGGTTTGGCTGGGGTTGCGATCGCGATGAATCTCTCCCCTCGATCGAGCAAGTCCGTTCGCTGCTGCGGATTCCTACCCCTGAGCGGATCTTTAGTATCCGCCATGCGATGCAACTGAAGATGTCCCTAGAAGATATCTACGATCTCACAGGTGTCGATCCGTGGTTTCTAGATAAGATGCAGAATATATTAGCAACTGAATCCTTCCTCAAAACCCAACAATTAACATCCCTAACTAAAACTCAATTGTGGGATGTCAAACGGCAAGGATTTAGCGATCGCCAGATTGCCTATGCAACTAAAACTCACGAAGATATCGTCCGCACTTATCGCAAATCACTCGGCGTAATTCCCGCTTATAAATTAGTTGATACCTGCGCCGCCGAATTTGAAGCCGAAACGCCTTACTACTATTCTACCTACGAGGAAGAGACTGAAGTCATCCCATCCGATCGTCGGAAGGTAATGATTCTCGGTGGTGGCCCAAATCGGATCGGTCAGGGGATAGAATTTGACTACTGTTGCTGTCACGCTGCTTACGCGCTGAGTAAGCAAGGATTTGAGACGATCATGGTCAATTCCAATCCTGAAACTGTCTCGACCGATTATGATACTAGCGATCGCTTGTATTTTGAGCCGCTGACCAAGGAAGATGTACTCAATATCATCGAAGCCGAGCAGCCGGAGGGAATTATTATCCAATTTGGCGGACAGACTCCGCTAAAATTAGCCGTACCCCTCCAAGAATATTTGGATATTCAAGCCCAGTCTCCCAGTCCCCCAGTCCCCCCGACCCGTATTTGGGGGACCAGTCCAGATTCGATCGATATGGCGGAGGATCGGGAACGGTTTGAGTTGGTGTTGCGCCAGTTGGGGATTCAGCAGCCAGAGAATGGGATGGCGCGGAGTTATCTCGATGCGCTAC